>CAZIQX010000048.1:0-7522 GCA_964541325.1 uncultured Chitinophagales bacterium
AACGCTCGATTGCTCAAGTCAATGCTGCCGTTAAAGGCAAAATACGCAAACCATCAACGCATAGATTTAGTGCAGAAGGTAAAACCTATGTACCTCGTTTAAATGCCAAATCAAATTGGCTGAAAAATAGTGGTGCACCTCAAATAGCTGAAAACTTATATCTGTACGAAAATTTTGATGCCAGCACAGAACTTCCTTTAGGTTGGGATATT
This sequence comes from uncultured Chitinophagales bacterium, assembly GCA_964541325.1. GTDB lineage: Bacteria > Bacteroidota > Rhodothermia > Balneolales > M1805 > M1805. The sequence goes on from CAZIQX010000048.1 coordinate 213, forward strand.
CTCGATATCAGCGAAAATGGGTACACATGGAACGTACTTCCATTGGTTGAAGGCGATAATGTACTCTACTTTGGAGACCCAGAAACCTTCTTGTATGGAAATGATTCTTTTGTATTGGCCTTATCACCTTATTTTAATTTATCGGAAGTAGGTGATAGCAAAAATGTTTTTGTGGAGTTTGATTACTCAGCGTATCTAGAATCCGGATACGACTTCCTCGAAGTATTCATTGGTACGGATGAAGACCCATTGGCTTATTACTTAGGTAGCAGTGAAGATGCTCTTTGGAATAATGGTGAAATCAATATGGCAAATTTTGATATTTCATCACTTGCAGGTATGCCAAATGATTTCTTTTTAACCTTCGTTGTTTCATCTGATTTTTCATTTGATGAAGGTTTTGCTCTCATCGATAATATTGCCGTTTACGATGAAGAATCAATTGCATACATGAGCCCAAGAATGGGAACATTTGAAGCAGGAAGCACCATTGAAATTGATTATCATGTTAATCTTACCATGTTACCCCCAATGAGTTATCAGCTGATAAATTTGGTTGGATACAGCAACGGTACCAATGTATCTGATGTAGCGTTCCAATCAACCATATTCAGTATTACAAATATGGCTCCTGTGGCTGTAAACGATACTCTAGCAGTAATGGCCGGCGACGTGATTGATATCGTAACTATGATGCAAGCCATGTTGGAAAACGATATGGATCCGGATGGTGATGAATTGTACGTAGAACATGCTACTGACCCGATTTACGGTGAGTGGAAATCAATCACCTATAACACTCCCTGGTGGTGGGACGGACCAACTCACTATGTAGCTCCATTAAATTACGACGGTTTAGATCGTATTGAATATTTGGTTTCTGATGGATTTGACTATGATACTGCTGTAGTTTGGCTCATGGTAATGCAAGAACCTGAGTTTGTAACTGGTGTTCAACAGCAATACAGCTTCCTCGAAGATGAAGTATTAACGTTAAATACCATAAAAATGGCTGCCGGAGTAGGTGGAATGAACCCTAATATTCGCGTTTGGGGTGCAACAGCTCATGAAGCCGTTCATATGGATATGCCTGAAGATGCTCATCAAGTTCATGTCTTTGCTGATGAAAACTTCTTCGGACAAGTAATGGCTCGTTTTTATGTAGGTGAAGACGGCGAAGCGTACGATTCACTTGATGTTACTCTAGTAATTGTACCTGTTAACGATGCACCTATAGCTGTTTTTGAAGCCGATATTGAGAAAAATGTGATTAGCTTCACCGATTTATCATCCGATGCCTTAGACCCAAATGGAACAATAGAAAAATGGTTCTGGGATTTTGGTGATAGTAATACAAGTGAAGAAGTTTCTCCGGTGCATACCTATTCGGCAGTTGGGGAATATACGGTTACACTTACGGTTACGGATAATGAAGGTGCAACCGCATCTTTTGAATCCGTTGTGAATGTAACGGACATCACCTCAGCTGAAACTGAAATCATGCCAACAGCTTTTGAGTTGTCTCAAAACTATCCAAACCCATTTAACCCTTCAACTACCATTAAATTTGCGGTTCCTGCCACAAATAAAGTAACGATTGAAGTGTTTAACATGGTAGGACAAAAAGTGGCAAGCATCGCACAAGCTCAAACATATAACGCCGGAATTCATCAAGTTACTTTCGATGCTTCGCATTTAGCATCCGGTACCTATTTGTATCGAATTCAAGCGATTGATGCTAATGGTCTTGTTCAAACAAGTACTCGCAAGATGGTGTTAATTAAATAAGCGTTAACACAGTCAAAACTCTCCAGATAAGGCTGATGCAGTAATGCATCAGCCTTTTTTATTGCATATACATTGAGCTTAATAAAGAATCTGCATTGATATTCACTTTATAAATATCGTAATTAGAGTTGTATATTACTTCATTATGAATAAAATTAAGTTCATGATAAACAGTTTCTATGCAATCATTAATCAATTTTCTTTCTGTAATTGCATAAATATCAAATAAAAAAAAGTTTCTTGTTTTAATCCGATAATAAATCGTATCTGTTCTAAAACCCATTGTATAAAAATTTAACAGATTTAAATCATAATCTTCAACAAATTCAAATTTAATTGGTTCTGAGCCTCCAAGATTCAAAAATTGAAGGGAATCTTTTATAAATGAGTATTGTGATAATACATTTACTCCTGTTTTTTGATCAATAAGCTCAAAATACATTCTTGGTGGCGGATTTGAACAGTAATCGTCATTTTCTGATTGGGATCAAGAACTGATTAAGAGTACAATTCCTGTAAAAAAGGCAAGTAGCTTCATAGAGGTATAGTTACCAGTTAGGTGTTCCTTATTAGATAAGGATAATATTTTAAAAAAAAAGCTGATATCAGAAATGATATCAGCTTACCTAAATTAAGAACATAAATTATCGCATCTTAGAAACGTGTTTTTTACGGTAATCACTTAGTTTAGTAACATCGCCCCACAATTTCATGGCTTCTTTGAGTGTGGTATCAAACACATCATTATATACTTGATAGAAGGATTGTGGACCCCAAACTTGACGCGCTACATAGGCTTTCAAGAAACCTTCCGCAATCCAGCGTTCTTTTTCAAATGTACCGGGAACAGCAATCAAAGAATCATTCTTGATGGTTGTTTTTTGAGCTGTATCCGCTTCAACATACCCATTTTTCATCAAAAGATTGCGAAAATCAAGCATATCCTTATCAGTAAATGAAAAATCTTTGCGAAAAGCTACTAAATCCTTGTTGTACTTTTTATTTAGCGCATCTCCATTTTTTTCCATATAACTCAGTACAAATTCTAAATCGAGACGCTTTCTTCTCATTAAGCCTAAAACAGCGCTTTGAGTAGTGTCGTCTTCCACAATATGATCAGGTACAATACCGCCACCACCATAAACAACACGACCTGCATCAGTAGTAAAACGCAGAGAATCAGGAACATTTTCCACAAATTCAACGGCATCTGTTTGTGCATTATCAGAACGTTTAATTAGCTCATACGCATAATCTTCGCGTCCTTTGAAGTAAGGTTTTTGAACCAAGCGTCCGGAAGGCGTGTAGTATTTCGAAATAGTTACACGGATGCTACTACCATCAACCAATTCGTATTGCTGCTGAACCAAACCTTTACCAAATGAACGGCGACCTACAATTAAACCCAAATCATGATCCTGAATAGCGCCTGATACAATTTCTGAGGCAGAAGCAGAACCTTCGTTAATTAACACCATTAATGGTTTTCCAAAAAAAGCATCTTCCGAAGTAGCCATAAAATCCTGATTAAATCTAGATTTACGTCCACGAGTAGAAAGCAACTTCATATCAGATGAAAGGAATTCATCCGCAATTTTGAGTGCTTGATCCATAAACCCTCCGCCGTTATTCCGAAGGTCTAAAATCAACTGAGACATACCTTGAGATTTTAAATCCGTCATTTCTGAAATAAACTCATCGTAGGTAGTTCTTGCGAAGCGATTAATCTTTATATATCCGGTTTTATCGTCTAACATATACGATGCATCCACGGTGTAGATTGGAATGTCATCACGTATAATGGTAAAAGGAATTAAATCGGCAATACCATGTCTTTTTACGCCGACACGAACCTTTGAACCTTTAGCGCCCCGAAGGTTTTTTACTACTTTATCATTAGTAAAACCTACTGCACTCGAATCGTTTATCGTAACAATTTTATCGCCGGCTTCAATGCCCACACTTTCACTTGGTCCGCCTGTAAGAGGAGTTACCACGGTAATCGTATCGTTTATGATGTCGAACTGAACACCAATTCCCTGAAATTTTCCATCAAATTCTTCTTGAATGCGCTCATTGTCCTCCTTTTCGATATAAATCGAGTGTGGGTCTAAATCCTTAAACATAAACCGAATAGCATCCTCAGTGCGTTTGTCCATGTCTTCTTCAGGGTTAGCCTGCGATAGATATTGGTAAGCTTGCTCAAAACGCATAACCGACTGACGCAAGTCCGTAACCTTAAATTGAGAGAAAGTGGCGGTATCTAAAGGCGTTCCTGAAATGGAAAGGGTAGAGTCAGCCATTCGTTCAATTAAGCCTTTCACACTATTTTTGAACAGCATATCAATATCAACTACATCCACATAATTATCTAAAATTTGGCGCTGCACCTGAATATATTTTTGCAGGTGAGTTCGTGGATTGGATTGAGTAGAAAAAACAGGCTCAACATTGGTGATAAATAAAACCGTTAGAATAAGCGCTGATAACAGGTTTGGATAGAGAAAACGTCGAAATTGCATAATAATTTTTTTGATATGAAACGGTTCATAAACGCGAATCAAAAGAATATATGATACCTCCATGAAAGAAAAATGAAGTTTTTTCGTTCCAAAAGAAATGAATTACAAGGGTTTAACCAGATTTGTTTTTGGGCGTTGCTCCGGCTCGCTTCGCTCGCCGGCGCCGGTCTCCTTCGGGGTCGGCGCAAATACGCCTCCGTTCGGGGCTTTTTAAACGAAATACACTCGTAGTTAAGCACTTCTAAAACAATACAAAAAGCCCCGAACCAAGCCCTTCGTCCACCTAACGCAGTCGGGCTCGCTTCGCTCGCCCAAAAAAAAGGCTTCCCAATTGGGAAGCCTTTAAAACGTGGTTAATCCATACCGCCTTTTCGATTGGGAGATCGGGGAGAAGGCCACTCTCGTGGTTCGCCAGTGCGTGGATTTGCCGGTAAAACTGCTTTATCACGCGGGAATGTTTGTGGATCTTCACTTGCCATATAGGTTAAAATAGCTGTTAAGATGGCATTATAACGAACATCATCAAATACAATTTTGTCGTAGGTGTCTAAATTGGTGTGCCAGGTATAGTTCCAATACGACCAACTTAGCGAACTTAATGAAAAAGCAGGAGCACCAGCCGCTAAAAAGCTCGCGTAATCAGACCCTCCGCCAAAAGGAGTTCCGGGGAATGTAGTTTCAATGTGCTTTTTGATTTCTTCTGGTACAGGATTCAACCAACGGCCAATAAAATCATAGGCATGTAAAAATCCTTGTCCGCTTATGTTGGTTACACGTCCTGTTCCATTGTCTTGATTAAACACGGCTTGTATTCCTTTAACAATTTCCGGATGATCTTCAACATAGGCGCGAGAACCATTTAATCCTTGTTCTTCGCTTCCCCAAAGACCAACAATTATGGTTCGTTTAGGATTTGGATACACTTTTTTAAGGATTCGGGCGGCTTCCATCATGGTAATAGTTCCCGTTCCGTTGTCAGTAGCTCCTGAACCACCATCCCAGGAATCAAAATGCGCTGATAAAACAATGTATTCTTCTGGTTTTTCAGTACCCGGAATAGTTGCAATGGTATTGAACGTTGGCATTGGTTTTAAATCTTTCGATTCGGCATACACGTTAATTACCGGCTTACTTCCATGTTCTGCTAAACGGTACAATAAACCATAATCTTCAAGGGAAACATCTAACGTTGGAATTTTTTTGGTATAAGCGCTGAATATTTTGTTTGCTCCGAAGCCTTGAGACCAATACGAGGAAATTATGCCCGCTGCACCGGCTTTTTCTAAAGCTTGAGGAAGGGCTCCACGTCCGGTATATCCTGTTTTTTGTAAACGTTGTCTCCAAGCTGTATTAACCGAATCTTTCTCTTTTTTCATGTTTTCAAATGACTCTTCGGTTGCAAACTCTTTCCAATTGTACTCTGGACGTCCGGTTGGTTGATGAGCCGAAATCATCACAAATTTACCTTTAACAGAGGGTAACCATGCAGCATAAGCAGCTGAATCAGCCAAATCAGGTAAAATGATAACTTCCGCTTTAACACCTTTTTTAGGTGTGCCCGGACTCCAGGCTAACATCATACCTTGTAAGGTTTTTACGCGAGGGCTAACCAAATCGATATGAGTTATACCACGTTGCCAGCCGCGCCATTCTCCCCATTGTTGGTTTTCCGCTGAAATTCCCCATTCTTTAAATTGATTTACCGCCCAATCATGAGCTTGTTTTTGTTCAGGTGTTCCAACCAAACGTGGTCCAATAACATCTAATAATTCATGAGCGAGGCGCTCTAATTGCGAATTCTGATTGGCCTCGTCAACAATCTGTTGAATTACAGTGTTTTGTGTTTGACCTTGCGCCGTATGAATCCATAGGAATAAGGCAAGAAATAATGCCCCAAAAGTGTGCTTCATATCATTAAACTTTCGATTTAAGTTGAATTTGAAGCAGTGAATATAACCAACGGCAAGAATGTGGAAGATTAAAAGGTGTAAAGCAAACACAGAGGTATTTCGTGAACACCTCTGTCGAAAAATTAACCAAATAATGTACTACTTAAATACCTATCGCCACGGTCGCAGATAATATGCACAATTACACCTTCTTCTAATTCTTCGGCAAGTTTAAGTGAGGCATAGAGAGCGCCACCACTACTCATTCCGGCTAATATTCCTTCTTGTTTTGCCATTTTACGCGTCATTTCAGTGGCTTCTTGTTCACTTACATCAATAATGCGGTCAACTCGGTTTGGCTCGTAAATTTTGGGCAAAAATTCTGCTGACCATCTTCTAATTCCAGGAATACTCGAACCATCTTTGGGTTGAGTCCCTATAATTTGAATATCCGGATTTTGTTCTTTTAAGTAGCGAGAAACACCCATAATGGTTCCTGTTGTACCCATAGCCGAAACAAAATGAGTAACTTTACCGGCTGTATCACGCCAGATTTCAGGTCCGGTTGTTTTGTTATGCATTTTATATTTTTCTTGTTTTGCACATTGATTGAGCAGGGAAAGACCATCTTTTTCGGCGATTTCTTCGGCCAATTCGCGCGAATATTCAATGGTTTTTGCTGCGGGAGTTAAAATTACCTTTGCACCATAAGCTTCCATACTTAAAACACGTTCACGAGTGGAGTTATCAGGCATGATTAACGTCATGTTTACACCCATAATACTGGCAATCATAGCCAAAGCGATTCCTGTATTTCCACTTGTTGCTTCTACAAGATGATCACCCGGTTTAATTTCTCCTCGATCGAGTGCACCTTTAATCATACCATAAGCGGCGCGGTCTTTCACACTTCCACCAGGGTTATTTCCTTCCAATTTCCCATAAATTTTTACTTTTGGATTGGGATTTAAACGTTGATATTCAACAAGAGGGGTGTTTCCGATTAAGTTTTCGAGTGTCATTTTTTTGAAAAAGGTGTAAGGTTTAAGTTTTTAGGTATTAGGAAAAGGTGTAAAGGTGTAAAGGTGTAAAGGTGTAAAGGTGTAAAGGT
>CAZIQX010000048.1:7532-7895 GCA_964541325.1 uncultured Chitinophagales bacterium
GTTTAAAGGTTAAGAGTATTAGTATTCAGGGGGCAGAATATGCTGCGCTGGCATTTTCACGGTCATCACTAATCACTTATAATTTCACTTCGTGGCATCAGCGGTATCGCATCGCGGTACCTTTGCTTCGCTCGGTATCGAATTTCGAATTTGTGAGGCCATCAGCCATCAATCTTTACTTTTGTTTAACAATAAATGTATCTATCTCGCCATATGAATTAGACATCTGAGCTTGGTAATAAATTTTTGTAAATGGAGGAACCGATTGAGTTAACCACACATTTCCACCAATTGTTGAATGGTGACCAATTACAGTTTCACCACCTAGAATCGTTGCGCCAGCATACAGAACAACATGATCGC
>CAZIQX010000048.1:7905-16472 GCA_964541325.1 uncultured Chitinophagales bacterium
TAAAAAAGGCTTGCTTGTGTTAGGTATGGCTTTAATCTATTTTCAGCATCTTTTTTATCCACACTTAGCGCTCCAAGTGTAACTCCTTGATACACTTTCACAAAATCACCGATTTCTGTTGTTTCGCCAATCACAATACCGGTTCCATGGTCAATACAAAATGAGCGACCAATTTTTGCTCCGGGATGAATATCAATTCCTGTTCGAGAGTGAGCAGCTTCCGAAATCATCCTTGGAATTAAACGAACACCTTCGGCATATAATTGATGCGCAATTCTATGTGCGGCTATCGCTAAAAAACCAGGATACGTACGAACGACTTCTGTTTCGCTTTTTGCGGCAGGGTCACCTTCAAAAATAGCTTTAATATCCTCGTTCAACAGTTCGTGAATAGTTGGAAGCGCTTCAAAAAAACGAATAGCAATTTCTTGGGTGTTTTGATCGCCTTTTACCGGATTTCTGTACAGGATCTGTTCTAATTGAAGTTTAAGCTTTTCGGTGTGTAGCTCAAATTCGCGAATCGATTGAAATCGTTGGCGTGAAAAATCCGGAAATAACGTACCTAAAAGTTCCAAAAACCAAGAAGATACAACTTCAGGGGAGGGGCAACTCGGGCAATCTTGTTGTTGCTTGTACAGTTTTTTTAAAAATTCAGCATTCATCGTTATGGGTTTTATCTAGATGAAACGGTAAACAAAGGTACGTCTTCTCGCGTTCTGTTAAAGTCAAAATGCTTAAAATCGGAAGCCAAAATTTAATCCGGCTACTATATTTTCAAACGAACCTGTGGAAAGGCCTACTTGAACAGGGCCCAGAGGTGTTAAAGCTCCCACCACAATGCCATAACCCCAAATTCGTGTATTATCATCCAGAACAAAGGAAAAATCCGTGTTTGTGATTCCGTAATTTGCCACCAAACTGATAAATCGTTTGGTAAAAATCTCCCAATTGAACTGAGTGCCTAACGTATGAAATTGTGGGGCACTTATTTGTCGGTTTTTGAATCCCCAAAAAGCCTGTTCCTGTTCCCCTAAGAGTAACGAAGGGAAACCACCTCCTGCAAAATAGGACAAATAGTAGGGAAGGTCTTTGCCAAATGTAGTACCGCTAAAACCGGAGAGTTCCCAAGTGAAAAAAGAAGTTAGAGGTATGGTATGATCGAATTTTGCGCGAATTTGTGTGTATCGAATTGGACTTGCCAAATATTGATTGGCATTTTCAATAGAAAGTCGAGCCAATGTTCCCGAATGTGAGTAGTAATTTGTAGGCTTATTATCAAAAGTTATGCTGTAGTACACGCTATTAATATAGTCTTCGTTGGAGGCCGGATTAAGACCAAAATTTTCAATCGTATAAAAGTACTCCGTTTTAAATCTCAATAAATTGGAAACATGTATATATTGAGTTGAGGTAAGTTCAAGGGCCGCATTTAAACGATTCAAACCCAATTCCGCCGTTCTCAAATAATTTGAATATACTTCTAAAGGTAATCGTGAAAAAGAAATTCGAAAGTTTAAGGATAAGCGAGGAGGAATCAGGCGCAACTTTCGATAGTATAATTCGGCAAAGTATTCATCGCCAATACGTAAAGTTCCACTCAATTCCGATGTTGTTCCTAAACGATCGCGCAAAAAAGCATTGAGTAAAATAGAAGCTTTGTAGTGATTATCATAGCGAATACCCAAGTTAAACCGTTCCGTTTTAACAGTTTCCATCGTAAAATATAAGTCGTAGGTGTTATCTTTTTGATGTGTAGGGATTAAACGGTAAGAAATGTTCTCAAACAATCCCAAACCCAGTAGCCGATCCCTATCCACATGAATGGTTTCAAGTGTTGTTAATTCGTTGGGTTTACAATTCAACAATTGTTTAACAAAGAGTAGTTGTGCTGTGGGTACGCCAATCACAAAAATATCGTTTAATAAAAAAGATTTTTGGGGGTTCGGGATGGGATTTTTGACAAGAGGTTTACTAAATAAATGCTCTTTACCAACTACTTCAATAATTTCATCGAGAACGTATTCTGTGGCTTCGCGTCCCAAACGAATGTATTGATCCAAGGAATCAAAATCGGTGGCCGAAAAACGCCCCACTTCCGGACGAATAATGATATCGGAAAGTTCGTATTGTTCTTGGAGTTGCTTTTGTGATTGGATATTTAAAGTTTGATCGAGTACATCAAACATGGTTTCGATTTCTTCAGGCAACAAAGAAGGAGAACTTACATCAACTGCAATTACAATGTCTGCACCCATTTTACGCGCATCTTCAGCCGGTAAATTTCGAATGATACCACCATCCACTAAAACCTGATCTCCGATTTTTACCGGTTTTAAAATAGATGGAATACTCATAGATGCAAGAATGGCTAAGGCAAGGGAACCTGAATCAAAAACATAAGCATTCCCTTTTTTTAAATCTGCGGCAATAGCACGAAACGGAATCGGGAGGGAATCAAAATCAGTAATCGCATGAACGGGTGTCGTATAATAAACCAACTCATTGTAAAATCGCTGATTGTTTATTAAACCGTCGGGAAGGCCAATTTGATTTTCGATAATGGGAAGTGATAACACATACTTTTCATCGTTAACTCGTTGGTCCACAAACTTTTGATTGCGTTGAATCTGACCGAAGTACATGTCGTTCCAAGGAATTTGGCGCACAATTTTTTCTAAAGTATCTACCGAATAACCCGATACATACAAGCCGCCTATAATAGCCCCCATACTTGTACCAGCGATATAATCAATGGGAATGCCATTTTCTTCCAAAACCTGTAATACACCGATATGAGACATTCCCTTTGATGCACCACCGCTTAAAGCTAAACCTATTTTGGGGCGTTTGGGGGGTTGAGCTGTTTGTGCAGTAGCGTAACCATAAAAACCAACTAAAAGTACCAAAAGCCCGATTCGGCTTAATTTCAAAATCATAACTTAAGCTCTTTTAAATGGACGCAATAGGGTTTTACCACTTGTTTAGTAAGCGCAATTACGTTACGGGTTTCAGCAGCTTTGGAAAATTCAACCGCTTTTTCTTCACCATCAAAAATCCAAATAGTATCCGATTTGTATTTGTAGGCTTCAGTATTGCTCGAATCAAAATGTAAGTAATAGCTTAAGGCTTCTTCATCGTGTTGAATACCTTTTTGTGCTAAAATTTGAGCTGTTTTTGTTTTTAATTCTTCAATTTCAGCTGCATTAAAAGCTTTTTTCTGAAAGGTTGTTCTGAATAACTGACGATGTAAAAAACGCTTAGACAGATCACTCAAAATAGAATCGTCGGAAAACTGCCAATATTTTATACACATGAGTATGTCGTTGTCTTCCAATAAGATATAGTGGCGAATCATCTCATCACTGATTCCTTTATAGGCACTCACTTCGTTTTTTAAAAAGAAGGCTAGGGCAGGTGAGGCAGGTTCTGCAAGTTGATTATTCTTGATGAGAACGCGTGCACGAGTTAAAATCGCCATCAACAGTTTATCCGCGCCAAGCACGGTTTTATGTAAATACACTTGCATATACATTAAACGGCGTGCTAAAATGTAGTTTTCTATGGCGTAAATGCCTTTTTTTTCAACAACAATGTGACCTTTGTGAACGCGCATGGTTTTTATAATTCGATCTACACCCACAAAACCTTCACTAACACCGGTGTACCACGAATCTCGTTTTAAGTAATCCAGGCGGTCTATATCCAACTGTGAAGACACCAGTTGATGCAAAAATGGTTTCGAATATTGATTGGTAAAGATTTTTATGGCTAAGTCGAGTCCACCATCAAATTCTTCATTTAGCTTGTGCATTAAGGCAAGCGTCATTTTTTCGTGATGAAAATCTTTGATGAAACTATGTTCAAGCGAGTGTGAAAAAGGCCCGTGACCAATATCATGCAACAAAACAGCAATTAATGTGGCTTCATATTCTGCATTGGTAATAGTCGTATTCTTTTCTTTCAGGTTGATGAGGGCTTTTTGCATAAGTCCCGTAGCCCCTAATGCATGTGCAAAACGGGAATGTTCCGCTCCCGGAAACACCAAATAACCTAAGCCGAGTTGACGAATACGGCGTAAACGCTGCACATAGGGATGATCAATTAAACGAAGAATAATTCCTTTGGGAATATTGATAAATCCATGAACAGGATCTGAAAAAATCTTGTAGAGATGACTCTTTTCCATAAACACTCGAACAATCAGAAATTAGACACGCAACTCAAGGAGCCAATCCGATGGACTTTTTCCGGTATGCGCTTTAAAAGCTTGTGAAAAGTACGAAAGGGAATTGTAACCACAGGCATATGCTACTTCTGATACGTTTCCTTTACCATCTTTGAGCATTTCCATGGCTTTCATGATGCGCAGTTCCTGAATAAGCACGCTTGGCGATTTATCAATCACTTTTTTGAGCTTACGAAACAGGGCAGAACGGTCAATGCTCAAACGCTGTGCGAGCGATTCTACATTAAAATCAGGATCAGAGAGGTTTTGCTGAATCTCAAAAATCATGTGCTCAACAAATTTACGGTCGGCGTCGTCTTTGATTTGTAAATAATCGAGTTGACTAACAGGTTCGTCGTTAGCAGAAGAGGTTCTTAATCGTTTGCGGAAAGCCATCAACGATTTTACTTGAGCAATAAAAACAGTGGGTTGAAAAGGTTTTGTCATGTAGATATCAGCGCCGGCATTTAATGCTTTAACTTGATCCACCTCGTCGGTTACCGCTGAAAGTAAAATGATAGGGACACCGGAGTAAACAATATTTTCACGAACTTTTTTGATGAACTCATACCCACTCATTTCGGGCATGCGCAAATCGGTAATAATGATATCGGGTTGTTTTTGTTGAATAACGTGAAGTGCTTGAACGCCGGTTTCGGCAAGTATCACATCAAAATCGCGTTTCAGGGCCTCTGCAACCAATAAACGGAAAGGTTGGAAGTCATCTACGATTAAAGCCGTAGGTTTTACCGGTTCACTATCACTTAGTTCGTTGATGAGTTCGGTATCTGAAATCGACTTACCATTGAGGGAGTATTCGTTTACCTCTTCAAATTCAGGGCTCAACGTTTGTACTTCGGAACAGGGTAAACTTAATGTGAATGTAAACGAGTTAGAGCTCGAAAAATCCCACTTAACTTGCAATTCATTAGCCTGAAAAAGCTCTAAAATGTAACGTAAAGAAAGGGTGTTAGTTGAGTTTCCTTTTTTGATGGGATGATGTTTAGCTTGCTGGATTTCAACTTGTAACGTAGTTAAATCTTGTTTTTGAACCTTATCAACAACAACCTGATAGAGCAAGTCTGTTCCTTTTCTATCTAGTTTGAACGAAAATTGGGCTTGCTGTGATAAAGAATCCTGAACAAACGTGAGTAATTGGTGAATAGCGCGACTTAATTGTGGGCTATCAATAAATAAATTGCAGGGTGGAATTTCGTGAGGGGCTAATTTGTAATTCGTTAAAAAGGAAGGGTTTTCTGCAAAAACTCGCTCATGAATTTGATTAATAAACGATGCTAAAGGAATGTTATCGCGAAAAACCTGAAATTTTCCATCATGAATCGTAGCGATATCAATAATTTTTTTGATGTGATTATCTAACGAATCTGCTTGTTTTAAAACCTCCTGAATTACACGATTGGCTTCTTGGGGTAAGGTTCCGTAACTGTTTTCTTTGAGTAGTAAAAGAGGGGACTGAATCATGCTAAGCGGATTTTTTAACTCAAAACTCAATTGAGATAACAATACTTTGCGTGATTCAAGTACATCCAACAAATCTTTTCGTTGTTGAACAGAAATATCTCGTTCTTGCAGCAATTCATCCGTTCTTTCCTCAATTAAAGCTTCTAATCTGGCTGAACGCACTTGCAACTGATTTACACGAAATCTATACAATCCATAAGAAGTTGTTAAAAGGGTGATGAATACCAAAAGGTAAAACCAAACCGTTTCAAACCAATAAGGTTCAATTGAAAAGTAGATAACGGCTGGTTCGGGATTAAAAAGACCATTATTGTTTGAGGCCTTTAATTCAAAGTGATATTCTCCGGAGTTTAAATTGGCAAATCGCAGGTTTTGTTTTCCTTTAAGGATTTGCCATTCTTGTTGTGAAGGAAGTAAACGATATTCAAAGCAATTTTGTAAAGGAGATTGCAAACTTGATGAAGAAAACCCAATTTCGATTGCTCGTTGCTCATTTCCTAATTCCCAACGTCCAGGCTCAATGGGATTCACCATTTCTTCTGAAATTTTTACATAATTAATGATGGGTTGAGGTATATACGTGTTCGGATGTAAGGTTTCTGTATGTACACGAACAACCCCTCTCTGATTAGCAAAAAGAAACGTTTGGGCATCTAGGGCCTGAACTGAGCGATTACCTCCACCGTTAAATTCATTATTGGGTAAGCCATTGTCTTCTGTATATAATTCATAGGTGATTCGTTCTATTTTCGATGACAGAAAATCAGCCAAAACAGAAGCTTCAATCTTAATAAGACCGCGGTTGGTGCTTGCCCAAAGATGATGTTCTTTGTCAAATACAATGTTATGAATGGTATCATCATACAATCCCTGTTTTTTGCGAATGGATGTAACGGTTTTTTCACCGTTTTTTACCTCAACACGTAAAATTCCCAATCCTTCGGTGGTAACCCAAGCTGCATAATGGTCCGGTTTATTTAGTTTTGAATCAAGAGTGATGTACCGTATAATGGCATTTTCGAACGATTCTTTAAAAAAGCCGACTTGAGGTTCATCATTTTTTATTTCAATAACGCCTTTTCCATGCGTACCTAGCCAAATCGTTTTTTCTGGAGATTCCCAGATGAATTTTACATAAGCATTGGTACTCAAATTTCTAATTTCAGCATCTTTAAAGGATGTTACCGTGGGTTTTTTGAAATACAAGGCAACGGTTGTGCCTATCCAAATATTTCCATTTGAATCTTCATGAAAGGCATTAACGGTTTGATTTTTTACTAAAGGTAATTCATGGCGAATAACCTGCTCGTTTGGAGTTATTTCATAGATAAATCGTGAGATAGCGCCCACGTATAGACTGCCATTTGAAGAACGCTTAATCAAGTATATATAAGCGTCTTGAACGCCATCATGCAAGGGAATAGGTTTGCTAAGGCCTGTCTGCAAATCCAATTTAAATAAACCCTTACCAAATGAGCCAATATAGGCTTTGTTTTGGTCGGCTATTAAAGCAAATATGTTGTTTGCTTGCGACTCATTTCCAAAAGAATAGGTAATAAAAGGGTTGGGTTTAAGTTGATAAATTCCATCGCCGCTTTTTGCTATCCAAATATTTTTTTCATTGTCGATAATGAAATCATTTATTGTGGAAATACTTGAGCTATAAATACGATCTTGATTTTCATTATATAGACCATCCGATGTAGCTATCAAATAACCAAGTTCAGGCTGCCTACGTGTGGCATGTCGTTTAAAACTTGCAAAACCGGTAATTTTTGTTGGCTTTAGCAACTTAGGTTCATTGGCTTTGGTTTCATAGGTTTTCCCTAGAGTTGAAGAAACCAACAGGGTTGAACCATTTGAGTGCAAAATTAATCGCTGAATGTTTTCTTCAAAGCTAAATTTGGGAATATCGTAGATAATGATGTTTTGCTTATCAATCCAAATGATTTGATTCATCCATCCCAACAAGGAAAAAGAGTCATTTTCCTCGATGGTGAAATAACGAAATGAATTAAGTTTGCTTTGTGATAGTAATTTTACCTGAGTTCCATCCACATAAAACAGTTGATTAAGTTGATTGGCGAACCAAAGGCGTCCAAATTGATCTTCAAAAGCAATATAAACCACTGATTTAATCAAATTGGGGAGCACTTGAGTGAGTTGATGATTTTCACCTAAGCGAAAAAGGCCTTCCTCAGTCGAAAAAAGGAGCGTTCCGGATTTGCTTTTGCTGATGTGATTCACATAAACAGGTTCGCCCTTGTTATTTTTCAGCCGTTTAATGGTATTCAGGCGAGGGTTTAACTCATACCCACTGCCATCCTCAGAATGGAAATAAATATTTTCATTAAGTCCTTCTAATACATTGATAAAACGGTTGTGTACAATCTCTTCATATTCATTCGAGGAGTAGTTAGTAAACTGAATGCCATCAAAGCGAACAAGCCCGTCATAGGTCGCTATCCATATTAGGCCATTACTTGCCAACTCCATGTTAGACAACGAGTTGATGGGTAATCCTTCTTTTGTGCTCCAGTGCTTCTCAATAAAGGAAACATGTGATTTTGAGCCTGATTTGTTTGTCGAAAAGGCATCAATCGGTTTATTAATAAAGTTTAATGAAGCAACATGTTGAGGTGTGACAACAAGCAAAAGTGCGTAAATGACGTAAATAAAGCCGGTTTTTTTAAAAACAGTAGTAAACATTATCACAAAATATAAAGCAGAACATCATTTTATAAAACAGGCTACACCTGCTCTAAAACTCTTGCAACATACGTGATAACAGGCTCAGAGGGGGAAATTATAAACTTACTCTAATGATGTTTCCCGCTTTGTTGTCGATCAGGCTAAAAAA
>CAZIQX010000049.1:0-4030 GCA_964541325.1 uncultured Chitinophagales bacterium
TTTAAAAAAACAACCTTTTTAGTGCAATTTATATTCAATCAAAAAATTCAGAAAAAATTGTGCTCCGTTGGTAACCGGCTCAATAACAACACTTTTACCAGAGTTTGAACCATATCCTTGTCGTTCCAAAAGCTCGTCTTGAAACGGAATATTAAATTCCCATTGTAGGGAAGCCCGCCAGTTTGGAGTGAAATCATACCAGGCTTGAATTCGGCTGTAAAAGTGAATATTAGCCGTTTGTATATGCAAGTCACTTTTTGTGATCTCCCATTCATAGTAGGGATTATGCTCAAATTTGGCGTATTTCGCCCTTTTGTATACAAGAAAATCTAAAGATGATCCTATTTCATATGCAATGTGCTTCAGAAGCTCAAAACGTGGACCGATTATAAACCGAACATAATTTAAGTTAAAGCTGTTGGATTGCCCAACTTGCTGATAAGCCGGTTCGTAACCCACGTAGCGATTAAGAGTGGAGTCGTAGTAACTCACAATTGGGTCTTTCCAACGTGGACTATCTTTTATATTAAATTGTTGCCATCGAATTTCAGCAAACATGTTTTTCCGTGCATACCGAATCGACATTGACCGTGTATTTTGCGAAACGATATCATCAAATGCACCTTGGCTTTCTGATTCTAAAAAAACATTATAACTAAACCCAACCCAAGATTGTGCTTTTACAGGTATTGCATCCAATGCAAATACCATTAATAGAAGACTTAGCGTAAAAAACCTCATATGTTTCCTCCAAAAATTGGATATTCAAATTAATACTTGATGATGACCCAAACTGTCACTCATTAAGGTTAAATTAACGAAAAAGCAGTAAAATCAAATGGACTTTATTCTCGTTATCGCAGGTTTTCTTATTGGAGCCCTTAGCGTTTATGTTTGGCTTACGAAATCTCATCAAGCTACAAAAGAGCAATTTCGCACTGAGCTTGAAGCAGAAAAACAACAACGATTTTCCATTCAGGAACAAAAAAGCAGGGTGGAAGAAAAAGCTGGAATCCTGGAAAGAGAAGTAGATAAAATCAGCCGAGAACTTAAAGAAGCTAATTCTTATAATGCCTTATTTGCCGGACAAAAAGAGCGCAATGATGAACTTGAAAAGCAGATAAAATCGCTAAAACAAGAATTAGATGTACTCGCAACACGACATCAAACAGCTCAAGAAAAATTGCAGGATTATGCAGGTTTGTTGGCAACCCAAAAAGAGAGAAATGACGCGCTTCAACAGCAATTAGAGCACCAAAAAGCACAATTTGAGGAAAACAAAACCCAACTAAAACATGAATTGAATGTACTATCTAATGCCATTTTAGAAGAAAAATCGAAAAAATTCACCGAGCAAAATTCAGAACAATTAAAACGTATTTTAGAACCACTAGGCATTCGAATAGATGAGTTCAAAAAGAAAGTGGAAGAAGTTTACACGGAAGAAAATAAAGAACGCGCAACACTAAAAGAGCAAATCAGGAGTCTATCGGAGTTAAATCAGAAAATGTCTCAGGAGGCCCAAAATCTTACGAAAGCACTAAAAGGGGATTCTAAAACTCAAGGTAACTGGGGTGAAGTGATTTTAGAACGTATTTTGGAAAAATCGGGTCTTCGCAAGGGATTTGAGTTTGAAATGCAGGTGAGTGAACGTAACGACGAAAATCGGTTATTGCGACCTGATGTAGTGGTAAAATTACCTGATGAAAAATTTATGATTGTGGACTCCAAAGTTTCGTTAACGGCTTATGAACAATGGGTTAATGCCGAAACAGACGATCAAAAAACAATGGCTATGAAAGCCCATTTACTCTCGCTTAGAAATCACATGAAAGGGTTGGCCGAGAAGAACTATCAACTGCTTTACGGGTCTAAATCCCCGGATTTTGTGTTACTATTTATCCCGATACAATCTGCTTTTGATGCGGCAATGCTCAACGATGCAGAGTTGTATAATGAGGCTTTTAATCAAAACATCATTTTGGTAAGCCCAACTACCTTGCTCGCAACCTTATCCACCGTGAGTTCAGTATGGAAACAAGAATATCAAAATAGAAATGCCTTGGAAATTGCCGAGAAAAGCGGGCGTATGTACGATAAATTTGTTTCTTTTGTGGAAGATTTGGAAAAAATCGGCAAGTCCATTGAAGGAACTCAAAAAGCGTATGATGCTGCGCTCAATAAGTTAAGTTCAGGACGAGGAAATCTGGTAAATCAGGCTGAAAATCTGCGGAAACTAGGCGTAAAAGCTTCCAAAAAATTAGGTGATAAAACATTGGAAAGCGCTGATTTAGATGCTGATTTTTTGGATGAAGATGTTTAATAAACTCTGACTAGACTTTAGTACCTTCACCTAACCTATAAACTTGGAGATTCTATGTTCAAAATATTAAAGCTCGCAATTTATGTGATTGTTGGTTTGGTTTTGGTGATTTTAAATCCCGACAAAGAACAACATGAAAAAGCTATTCAGGCTCAAACCGCAAAAGACAACACGATAGCCGCACTCTTAGGTGCCGGTTGGGTGAAATCAAAAATGGTAACATACTCTAATTTCTATTTGTGTTCCATTACTAAATACGGGGATACCTTCGTGAGTTTTGGCATTGCCAATTATGTTTGGGTTGGAAATGTGGACACCTCAGAACTCAAAAAACTCAAAGAAAAAGTAGAAGAAAACATACAGGGATAATTAAAGATTGAAAAAAAAGGCTCTTGGATATCTCCAAGAGCCTTTTTTGTAAGAAGAGACAAAGCTACATGTTTTTGATAGTAAACAGTTTAGAAGTTATAATCCCAAAACAACCCAATTAGTTTGCCTGAAAATTCAGGTTTGCTAGCCATGGAATTGCTCACATTTTGGTATCTCAGACCAAACGTATGAAAGGTATTTGCCCCATCATATATCGAGTACGCCAATTCTGTTAAACCTGCCCCAACTTTTGCATGAATCGTATTATAACTTAGTCCAATGAGTGGTGTTGCATGAGCTGGACCTATCAAACTAAAATATCCGCGCCAGCCCAAATAACCACCAAAGCCCTCAAATTCTTCCGGGCGATAGCCCCATCCATATTCAAACGAACCTGATATATGAATCCAGGTAAATTGGTTAAGACCTAATCCAAATTTTACATCGTAATTATCGGTTAAAACATAATCCCCTATTTGTAAATAAGGTTTATCCGAATTGAACACGCCAAACACAAAGGGAGAAGTAAATCGAACAATTGCTGTTGCGAAATAGTAATCTTGCGGTGCATTCACATTTGGACTTCCTGACGAATATCGGTAAAACTGAGAATAACCAACCTCAAGACCTGAATTTAATACCATTTCGGTAACGGTAAGTGTTTGTGCTTTTAGTGATGATAAACTAACCATTGTTAGAATTATAATGACAAGTATGTGTTTCATAGTAGAAGGCTATGTGTTGGTTTATTGCAACTATACCTTTCTTTTTACTTGTAATCTATAACACAAAAGTTGTAATTATTGGGGCTTTCACACCCTGAATGTACCGTTCACTCACTAAATACTACCGTTTACTCACTATGTTGAACATGCCGTGAAAGATTTTTCGATTTGATGGTTCTATTTGGCGAACTCATAACCAAAATTGAAACCCAATCGAAATATGAAAGCATATTTACTAACGTTACTTATCATTTTAACTTTTGTTATTACTAATTCTATTAGTGCACAAACACGAGTAAATACGTGCTATAAAGTTTATACAGTAATTGATCCTTCAGTTCCAACACTCAATTTGTCGTCAGAGACGTATTACGCACACAGAAGCAATGCACCTCAAATCAATGCGCCGAGTCATATATTTGCAACTAAGTAGAGTAGGTAACAAAATGCTTCCAAGCAGCTATGCTGAGGGGTATTTTGATTACGCAACTAACCAAGCAAACTTCTTTACTAGTTTTCAATGGGATTCAGTAAACAATACGTTTTTGAGTGTTTTTCAGCGCAGCTTAATTTACCCTAACGCTACAAGTAATAATAGTGATTCTACTATCAC
>CAZIQX010000049.1:4040-7469 GCA_964541325.1 uncultured Chitinophagales bacterium
CTATCACCTTCTTTAACTCGGCAGTTAATGCCTCCACAAAAAATAATTACGACTCCCAAGGCAAGTTAGAAACTGCGTTACACTATTCTGCAACTGGTCAAATGACAAGAATTGATTCCGTTATTTATTTCACAGATTCAACTGTTACTAGATCGTACATTGATGTACTTGATGGCAATGGTCTTGTTTTTAGATCAATTCGATCATTAGTTCGAATTGATAGAACTGACTCAACATTTGTCTGGATTTACAATAGAAATTCAGATTCTGCATATACTTTAGATTCTACAGCATATACTCCTAACTTTAACCGATTCACCAATATCACTATTGCTAAGCAAGACAACGCGACCGGAACAGGAATGTCACTTAATTTTTCTAGAAGTTCTTCTGATGCAATTGCAGGCGCTGATTGGTCGTCTATTTCTGGATTTGAAATGTCACTAACCAATTACGGACGTACCGAGATTGGGTATAGCATTGATCCCTTAACGGGTGTTCGAACAAACACTTCAATAACTGATATTTACTTGTCAGGTAGTCGGAGGGATTCAACTTTAACCTACTTCAATTTTGGAACCGGAACATTAACTTTAGCTGATAAAAAGATTAATGTAAGCAGCGATGCTTCTAAAGACTCAATGTTTACTTATACTTTTAATACTGGTTCAGCTACACTTACAAGTGTCGCGGTTTTTTCTTATTCGTCAACTTACCCCAGCTCATTACCCAACGTATTCCCTCAAATTACTTCCAATGAGTTAGAAACTGAGTTCCTTCCTTCTACAATCGAACTGAGCCAAAACTACCCGAATCCATTTAACCCAAGCACTCAAATTGAGTTCAACTTACAACAAGCCGGTTTAGTACGACTAACCGTTTATGATTTGTTGGGCCGTGAGGTTAAAACTCTGGTAAATCGTGGTCTATCCGCCGGTACACATACCTTCACGTTCGATGCTAACGGATTATCCAGCGGAGTTTACTTTTATCGCCTAGATGCAAGTGGACAAACACTGACGCGAAAAATGACACTCCTAAAATAAAACGATTATTGGTGGTTTGTAGGGAGGCATATGGCTGAGGTATTCGCAAGGCCTCAGCCTAGTTTTTTAATCGAATTCATAGTAACCCGTTTTTGATAAGCCTACTGTCTATCTGCTATTCATCAAGAAAGAGTACTGTTAAAGCTTATCAATCAAAAAAGCCTGACCGGTGATGCCGGTCAGGCTTTAACTTATGGAGTGATCATGATGTAAATCTTATGCTGTTACAAGATGTGCATTCACGTAGTTTTCGAACGCATCATCAATCATAACAACATCATATCCTTTGGCATCGAGGAAGCTTACCGCTGCAGCAGCGCGGCCACCAGCCTGACAGTGCACAATGTATTTGGTGTTTTTGTCAAGTTCAGCTAAACGACGTGGAACTCGAACGTGAGCAATATTGATTGCACCATCTACATGTTCAATATCGTATTCAGTTTTCTTACGCACATCAAGTACCTGATAGCCTTTTTCTTGGAATGCTTTCAAGTCGTCAAATTTTACAACTGTGGTTTTTACTGCATTGTTTTTTTCCAAATAAGCCTGGAATTCAGCAATCGTTACATAACCAACAATGTTATCAATACCCACACGAACTAAATCGCGAACAGCTGCTTCAACCTGATGCGTATCAATAACTAAGAGTACTTTTTCTTCAGGTAAAATGTAAGAACCGGCTGTTGTGTTGTACGACTTATCGAAAGGTGCATTGTACGAACCTTTCACATGTGCTTTCATGAAATCGGCGCGTAAACGAGAATCCAAAATTACAGCATCTTTTGCAGTTGCCACTTCTTCTGCGGTCATTTTTACCGGTTTTGGAAGTTCACCTAATACATTGATTCCATCGCGGTTTACTTTTTTCATGCGTGCAAAATACAATGGGGGTTCAGGCTGACCATCCAAAATGAAATCCACGAAATTATCAACGTGATTCATGTATTTGAATGGTGAACTAAAACGAACTTCGTAACCAACAGTTGAATCAGGCACCGCACCTAGTGCTTTTCCACAAGCAGAACCGGCACCGTGTGCAGGCCATACTTTTAAGTAATCAGGCATTTGTTTGAATTGTTCCAACGAGTGGAATAAACGTTCAGCAGAAGGACGCATCATACCTTCAACACCGGCTGCAGATTCCAGTAAGTCAGGGCGACCTACATCACCAACGAAAACGAAGTCGCCGGAGAGAATACCCATAGGTTCTTGAGTTGCTGCACCATCCGTAACCATAAAACTGATATGTTCAGGAGTGTGGCCCGGTGTCTGTATTACATGGAAATGAATATTACCTAATGAAAAACGATCGCCATGTTTAACAAAAGTGACGTTGTACTTTTTGTTGTTTTTTAACCAATTGTATTTCCAATCAGCGTCGCCTTCGTCAGAAGCATAAATATGAAGACCTTTTTCAGCTAATTCTTGCAAACCGGAAACATAGTCAGCGTGAATGTGAGTATCAGCTGCAGCAATTAAATGCAAGTTTTCTTTTTTTGCCATTTCGAAGTACACATCAACATCGCGCATTGGGTCAACAATGATAGCTGTACCATTTTTTTGGCAGCCGATGAGATAACTGTATTGAGCTAATTTGGGTTCGAAGATTTGTTTGAAAAACATAGATACGTTTAGTTTGGTGAATAATTTAAAAGGGGTGAGATAATCTCATTTTTTCTTACGCAACAAGTATAACAGATTTGATTTAACTTGTAAATACAAGTAAGTGCAATTACTCTTATAAATTTTATTTATCGGTGCTTTGAAATCGGGATTTTAAACAGGGGAACTTGAAGAATGTTTTTAAAAATAGCCAAATTTCAGCAATTTAGCCGTTTTTATATCAATATTTCTTCATTGTAAACGCCCAATAAAGCTGTGCAACTTTTGTTACTTTATGCTAACTTATCAATACAAGTTACTATCTTGTTAGAAAAATACCGGTTCAAGCATCTATCTTTTCATGACAAAAACACCACTTCACCAAGTAATTTCCGATTGGGTTCGGCTTCAAATTGAATCCAATGCCCTTCAGGTTGACGACAAAATTCCATCTGAAAATGAATTGGCGCATCAATTTCAGGTTTCGCGATTAACCGTACGTAGGGCACTTCAAACGCTTGAACAGGAAAACCTGATATTTCGCTCTCAGGGATTAGGCGCATTTGTAAAGGCGCCGGTTAAACGAAAAAAACTTGTTCACCTCACTTCTTTTGATGAAGACCTAAAACATGCCGGTATTGTACCCGAAGCCCACGTTTTATTGAATCAATTGGTGATTCCACCCGATTATGTGCAGCACATTTTAGGCACGGATGCCGGAAAAAAAGTCTATCAACTAAATCGTATTCGTTTTGGCGATCAAAAACCTTTTGCCTTCGAC
>CAZIQX010000049.1:7479-16462 GCA_964541325.1 uncultured Chitinophagales bacterium
CCCTTCCACCGAACTTGGTTGCCCGTTTTTTATGGACAATTGATTGAAGACAAAGACCTTGAACAACATACCATTTATCAAATTCTCGAAAACGACTACTCCATTCGCATCACCAAAGGATGTCAACGGTTTGATGCTGCCATTGCCGACGAAGAACTTGCTCGTTTTTTGGATGTTGCCGTTGGTTCTCCGCTTTTGCTTATCCGACGCAACTCCTACACCATCGGGAATAAATTGGTGTACTATCAGGAACGGTATCTCCGAACCGACCGATTTGCTTATGAAATGATTTTAGAACGAGAAACTCATCCCGTAGGAAATGAATACACTATGCCTATTACCGAGTTTTCACCCATTTTTAATGCCCGTGTTGAGGAACTTCGTATCTAAAACCCAAACGGACGCGTGGGAATCGGACTCGAACTACGCTCAAGATTGTTTAAGCCCGGTAATTTTTGAAATAGCGATTGAAACTGCGCCGAATTCACCGTTAAACGAAATAAGTAATAAGAGGATTGTCCGGCAGTAGTAAACGGATTCCAAATAAACTGCATATCCCAACAGTGAATATTCCGTGAAACCCGAATCTGATTGGGTGTAAGTTTTTTTCGGATGAAATCATAACCCATCGTGGTGGAAATATTCCATTTAGGCGCCGGACGAAATTGTATGGAACTGGCATTTAAAATTGCAGAGCGTGTTAAACGATTACCACTCTTATTCCAACTGTAACTAAAATTTAAACTCACACTCCACGGTACAGAATAATCAACTGCGTCCATGTTATAATACAAGGGATTTACAGGCCAAAACTCCTGCTGATTCAGGGGATCATACATTTCCGGGTAATAATATGGATCATTATTTACCGCATTGATACTTCCCTCTGAAAACCGCGTTCCGGTATCAAAGCGAAAGCTTGTCATTCTAAATGGACGTTTTTTGATATCCCACAAATATTGATTGACACGTGTTCCGTTAGAATCTGTGGCATAAAAATCAAATTGAGCCGATGCTCTTAAATTGATATTGTTGATAATGCTCGAGCTCAAACTTGTGTTTAAGGGCGCTAGTTTGAATTCTTTAGCCATAAAATTGTAGCTTGAATTCAATGTCCAGCTATCGATTAGTTTGATTATACGTTCTTTTTTCTCACCCAACGTGTCGCGACTTACCAATTTTGATTCCAACACATTATTAATTCCAAAGTTGATGGATCGAGATTCTAAGCCAAAGGTTGTACCCGCCACATTTTGTTGGAAAATTGAATATGGAACCTTTGTGGTTGTTCCATCTGTATTAGGCCGCTCATACGTACGATAATATCCCCAAAAATCAGACTGAAAATTGGGTTGATAGGAAAAAGAAATATTGGGTTGAATGGTATGTCGAAACGATTTGAGCGATCCCCAATTCACATTGGCAATTCCATAAATAGTGGTATTCGTACTGATTGACAAACTGAAATCGCGTGCACTGGCAAATCCGTTTACTACTCGAAAGTTTTCACGTCTTGAAGTAGTATCATAAAAGGCACGAATCGTATAGGGTTGCCAATATTCACTGTAATTCGCGCCAGCATTTACGTTAAACACTTCTGAGGGCAGCAATCGCGAACTTAAAGTAACCCGATGACTTGCACCCCACCGAACCGGAATTTTTTGTCCGGTTGCTTCACGAAATTTACGTGGACTTAGTAAGGCCTCAAACCAGTTAATGGTGGCCGAGTCACGGTCAATCGGACGAAAACTATAATTTGAACTCAGATTTGAGCTCACATTCATGGTTAGGGATTCTAATGGTCCGGGTTGACCTGCCTGCCCTTGTTTTTGAAACGGAGTAAATGTTCTAAACCCTAAACTAACAGTAGGTCCGCTTAGTGTAACTGAGTTATCGGCAAAATTTTGAGACTGATTGGCGCGAATACTATAGTTATACAAACCGTTTGGGTCTCGAAATTGGTACCCAATAGCCGAAGAAGTAGAAATTTCTGCACGTTCTTCAATATCAAACGACGTGTTTTGATTGTATCGGGCCGAACGTAAACTTACATTCGCATCAATTTTTGAGTATGGATTTATGGTTTGATTATGGCGTATTGCAATCGAATTAGAAATCTGTTGGGAGTAATTGGGGTCGGTAGGTTCAAGACCTTGCAACTGTGAATACCCAAATCGAATGGAGCCGCTTAAGTCATCTCGAAGCCGATAATTAGATTCCACATCCACATTCATTGTTCCGGAAGTAAATAAAGAAAGCGCAAGTTTACCGGTAACATAATCATTGAAATATTGAAACCATCCCAGATTTTGAATACCAAGTCCTTGTGCTGATTGTGTTTGAAAGGCATAGGTTGGCGATAATAAACCGGATTGCTGTTTTTCGATATCAGCCGGAACATAGCCAAAAGGTAAAATGAGGGGATAGGGAATATCGAGTAAGTACAATCGGGCATTGGTGAAGAAGATTTCTTCCTCATCCACTACTTTCATTTTTTCTGCTTTAATATAGTAATGCGGATGATCTAACTGACAGGTTGAATAAATTCCATCTCGAACAAAAACAACATGTTCTGTTTTATTCTTAAGCTCTGTACCGATTAAATTTCCGTCGGAGTACGACATACGAGCAACGTTAAATTTTCCACGCTCAGTTTTATAGTTAAATAAAATGCGACGGCTTCGGAGTTCATCCGATTCTCGTTTTAGAACAGGATGCGAAAGGGTGTCTTCTACACTTGTGGCTTCAGCACTCATTACATTCGTATCAAAATTAAGGCCGATTTTACCGGAATTTAAACTCCCCGATTCATGTTCAACTTGTGCAGCACCAAATAATGTTGCTCGTTTCTCTCCTTTCAGGCGAAATAGTAAAGAATCTTTACTGCTCAAATTCACTAAAATACCGGGCGGTGGAGTATCGGTATTCGATTTACTCTTTTGAAGTTTCCCAAGACTATCAGACAAAGCAGGAACCCGGGATGAGTCTTGTGAAGTTGGTATTTTTCTCGCTATTGAGGGACGATTTACAGGCTGTTGCTGAGCTATGCCCAATTTGTAATCAGCAAAAAAAACTCCCAAAACCAACAGAAAAATCCATGGCATTGGGAGTTTTAAAACTGATAAATAGGCGCTACGCAGGTTCAATGAGTAAGAATTTGATATCCGTTAAAGTGTGTTAAGGTACGAACCTGAACGGCTTACATAAAATCTTATTCTGTGATTAAATCTCCATAGCTAAACTACCCGCACCTAACAGGGCAATATCATTTCCGAGCGATTCAAATAAGATTTCAAAGCCAACTTTAAAAGGATCCATCAAACGTGATAACGCGGCTTCTTTTGCTGGTTTTAAAATAAAATCGCCTGCACGTGAAACACCACCACTAACCACAATGGTGCGAATATCTAAGGTGTGAACATAATTTACAATGGCAAAACCCAATTTTTCACCGGCCCAACGCAAAATATCAATCGCTATAGGATTACCTTCTTTAGCAGCATTGTAAATGTGAACCGGTTCAAGGTCTTCAAGGTGATCTTTAAATTTTTCAAATAAATCGTTGTTGGTATTTTGACGCAAACGATCAGCTGCATAACGACTTAAAAACCGCTGACCAATATAAGCCTCAATACCACCTTGAGTTGGCGAATTCGATTGTGGACCACTGTAATCAATCATTACATGACCTAATTCGCCGGCACCACCTGTAGCGCCACGGAATAAATTGCGGTTAAAAATGATTCCACCACCAACACCCGTTCCAAGTGTTACCATTACAAAATGCTCGTAGTTTTTGCCCACACCAAAACGTGAAGACCCTAACGCAGCTAAATTCGCATCATTTTCAACCCGACAAGGTAAACCGGAACCTGCCTCGATAACATCCGCTAGAGGAACTACATCCCAACCTAACAAATTGGGGGGATGTGACACAGTTTTACGATCGAGAGAAATTACGCCGGGAGCACCAATACCAACTCCAACAGGAGCTTCCGGTGCTTCTTTTTTGGCGTTTTCAACTACTTCAACCAATCGATTCAGCAAAAAATCTTTGCCTTTATTTGCTTCGGTTGGAATAGAAAATTGTTTTAAAATACCTCTTTCTGAATCAACAAGGGCACTTTTGATTGCTGTTCCGCCAAGATCGATGCCAATACCAATCATTATAAAATTCCTTTACTAAAGCCTGAATGTGTTACGTGAGCAGCTGATGTGTGTAGGTAGGGATGTTGTGCTCGTTCGAACTTAACGGGTAATGATTCGATAAACTTTTTCACCGTTTTTTCTCATGCCATATTGTTCCCGTGCAATTTTTTCTAATAAATCCGGATTTGCTTTCAATTCAGCAATTTTTTGATCCAAAATTGCCGTTTCTTGCTTCATTTGCTCAATTTTTGTTTGCAATTCTTCTTTTTCAGAAGCTAATTGCATACGGGTGAAAAAACTATAGGTATCAATAAATCCAAACCAAACCACTAAAAAACCTAGCAGCATGGTAAAAAGGAATGAGCGTTTCCAACGCAAAGGGTTTAGGTAATGAAGCATAGAATTGATTCGTTCGAACGCTCTAAATATGCTATTTTTATCTTAGAAATTCAAAGACTTCCGGGAAAAAGCATGCTAAAATATCTGTCTTTATGGGTTTTATGGGCAATTTTTGCTCAAATCAGTTCAGCACAAGACTCAAGTAAGGTTGAATGGATTCAGGTTTATTTTAATATGCCTGCCGATACGAGTCTGGCACAGGGCAATAACAAGGCGAATTTCGGCTACGATTTAGTAAAAACCCTCACCCATTTAATTGATTCTGCTCAATTTAGTGTGGATGTTTGTGTGTATGATTTGGAGCACCCTGATTTGGCTTATGCTTTAGCAAATGCCAAAAAACGTGGACTCAGAGTACGTGTTGTTACAGATAATTTTAACCGAACGGATGGGCGCGAACTCGACGAAGCCTTTTTAAAGATTTTATCGGAAGCAGGTATCTACTCTATTGATGATGATGGAGATGTGTACAAACCCGACGGCTCAATCGATCATGCAAAAAAACTAAACGCCGGTGCTGATATGCATCATAAATTTGCCATCATGGATTATATCAGCTCTGATAAAGACGACGATATAGTTTGGACAGGCTCTACGAATATGACCTACACCGGTAATTATAATACCAATACGACTTTAATTATTAAAGATTCCGGGGTTGCTCAAACCTACACTCGAGAATTTGAAGTTATGTGGGGCGGTTCCGGCGATTTACCTAATCAAAGTAAGGCGGCCTTTCATAAAGATAAGCCCCTGCACTCCCAACCTGTGCATTGGGTAGGGAATACCAAGCTAGAAATCTACTTTTCGCCATTAGACCGCAATAAACAAAAACAAATTCTTAGCGAGCGCATTGTTGAAGTTATCAAGACGGAAGCCCAACATCATATAGCCTTTTCGGCTTTTTCCATTACGCCCGGAATTGCCATTTCCGATGCACTCTGGCAAGTTGATGAACGAGGCATTCTGTTGGATGGAGTGATTTCATCCGAGTTTTATAGCCGTTACCGAAAACAAGGTGCCATTTGGGCAAGCGAAGCCGCTCAGCAAGGTAATCGCTCGATTTGGCCATCCAAAGAACTGCGCAAACTTCACCATAAAACCATTTTAATTGATGCCATCAATCCCGATTCCAATGATGTTGCGGTTACCATTACAGGTTCCTATAACTTTTCAAAAAATGCAGATTTCAATAATGATGAAAATTTGCTCATCATTTACTCTGATGAAATTGCCAATCAGTTTTTACAGGATTTTGGGGGTATTAAACATAGAGCTAAAGGAATTTGGGAAACTCCCAAACCGGACATCCAAACGCATACATTTTACAAAGCACGAGCAGGAAATGATGCAAACTCGATTGAAGTTCAGCTAGTACCCGGATTTTATTATCCCGTTTATTTAGCCGGTATCAAAGCACCTTGGAGCTATCGTGGCCCCGACTCAACCACTTATTTTGCACGGCAATCCAAAGAATTCCTGGAATCACTCCTTAAAAAAAATCAGGTGATTATGGATACTCTTGAGTTTGATAAACGCCATTCTCGCTACCAAGCAAAAGTTAGAATTGGCGAATTAGATCTCGCATTAGCTTTAATTCAAAAAGGAATGGCTGAACATCGGTTTAGTGAGTTAATTTCGTCGCAAGATGGGATTCGCTACAAACAAGCAACCCAGGATGCCAAAGAAAAAGGACTTGGAATGTGGGAAAATGCTGAAAAAACCTGGACTGTAATTCCACTTCCGAAAAAAAATGATACCGAATACTTGATGAATAATCCCATAGCCATTAATGATGCAGAAGAAGACGATTTGCGTCAATTACCCGGCATTGGTCCATCAAAAGCGAAAGCCATTTTAGAATATCGTGACCAAAACGGTCCTTTTGAATCATTAAATGATCTCACCAAAGTGAAAGGAATAGGTCCCAAAACATTAGCGCGATTACGTCCTTTTTTAACCCTGAAAAAATCCGGCGATTCCGAAAATCATGATTAAACCACGAATCGCGCTTACTGTACTCACGGTAATTTATGTTATTAATTTTGTGGATCGTCAGCTATTGGCTGTACTTGCGCCGGCTATCAAACAAGATTTTGCACTCAGTAATACGCATGTAGGATTACTCTATGGTGCCGGATTTTCATTTGTTTATGCGTTTTGGGGCATCCCTATGGGTTGGCTTGCCGACCGAATCTCACGGAAAGGTTTATTACTTTTCAGTTTGATATGCTGGAGTTTTTCGACACTTGCAACCGGTTGGGTTACAAGCATTTGGGGATTATTGAGTTTACGCATGTCGCTTGCTTTTTTTGAATCAGCTGCTAGCCCAACATCATACAGTTTAATCACAGACTTATTTCCAAAAGAAGAATGGGGAAAACGTATTTCACTTTACGCAAGCGGAATTTTTATTGGAATTGGTGGCTCTTTTTTGCTTGGAGGAAGTATCGCTGAGTGGTTTTCTTGGCGTGAGGCGTTTGTATATGCCGGAGCAATAGGGATTTTAGTGGCTTTTGTAGGGTTTATAAGTATCCCTAACGTATCTCATCAATCCACAACAAAGCAAAAACGACTAACTATGGATGATTTTAGATTAATTTTTGCTCACAAAGCCGTTATGTATCATTTATGGGGATTTGGTTTATTAGCACTTAGCGGTTATGCCTTATTAAGTTTTTTATCAAGTCATTTAGTGGCTTTATCTCGTCCCGATTTGGTAAAACATTATGGCTGGTTCATGTTCGGTGTTGCAGGAATGGTTGCTATTTCGGGCAAATGGGCTGATTTTTTAGCACAATCTCATCGAAGTAAACGTTTTATACCCGGGATTTTGGCAGCTTGGGGAGGATTGCCTTTGTATTGGTTAGGACTGAGTACATCAGATGGATGGTTCGCCTTGCTTTTTATTGGCACGGGTGCACTTATTGCATCTTCCTATAATGGCGTTGCAGCTGCAACACTTCAAGACTTGATTCCTGATTCAGTTCGAGGATTGGCTGGTGGAGTGTATTTATTTGTAATAAGTATTGGTGGATTTGGTTTGGGACCTTTCATTACAGGTTGGATTGCTGATTCTTATTTTACAGGTACTTTTGCTATTGCTCAGGCACTAAAACTCGTATTGATAGTAAGTGGATTGCTGGGCGGCTTGTTTTTATTAAAAGCTAAATCATTGGTTCAATAGTACGTTTATGAATCCAAAAACTCCGTTTTTACCGGCCTTAAGACGAGATCTTCAATGGATTCCAATAAAACAAAAAGGAGCTTCTTGGTTGGCTGTTTATGATTCTATGGGTTATGCAACGCCTCATTTAGCCTTTCCCTTCGAAATAAGGCAAGTTTTAAATTTATTTAATGGCAACACACGAAGAGGTCAACTTTCTGCTTTAGGATTTTCAGAATCAGGAATAGAAGAATTAAACTCGATTGAATCGTTGTTAGATGAACACGCATTATTACAAACCGAATCGTTCAATCAACGTAAAAAAATGATGGATGAAGCATTTGTGCAAGCGGCCATTCGATTACCCGTTAGTTCAGGCTCTTGCTATCCTGAATCCGCTGAAAAACGTCGTACCCTTTTCAATGAAACCATGTCGCAGGTTCAAGAACGCACGTTTCCCGGACAACCCGTTGCCTTATTTGCTCCTCATATCGATTTTAAGGTTAATCTTGATTTGTATGCAAAAGCGTTTAAATCTCTCAAAACTATAAAACCACGACATGTTTACTTAATTGGCACTTCTCATTATTCCGGCATGTGGCAAGAGTATGATTCAAAACCTTTTCAAATCAGTAAAAAATCCTATCAGATTCCGGGCAGATTACTAAAAAACAATCTGGAAAAAACGGAAACCCTTTTAAATGCCATAAAAGCAAGTGGTGCAACTTATTTTGATATTTCTCACAAAATGGAGCATAGTTTGGAATTACATGCCGTTTGGGCTTCACATATTTGGACTCACGAATTTAGCATCACACCAATTCTTGTAGGCTCATTTGAAGACACCTTGTATATGCCTAAATCAACGTTGGAAACTTGGGTAGAACAGTTTTCCAAAACACTGCTTTCGTTACTTACCGAAGATGATTTTATCCTGATTTCAGGCGATTTATCTCACATCGGATTAAAATTTGGCGATGATGAACCAGCCTCAGAAATGAAAGATGAAACCACTCAATTTGATCGCGATTTTCTGATGAGGGCAGCAAACGTTGCACCCGATGCGCTGTACGAACTTCAACGAAAAACACTCGACAAATTTAAAGTATGTGGATTTCCACCTTTACAAGCGGTTTTAAGCGGAAAACCTTCCTGGAAAGGTCATCAACTAGGATATGATTATTGGGATGAACAAAGTACTAATAGTGCCGTAAGTTTTGGAGCTATTTTATATACTAAAGCTTAGAAAACATTACATTTATGCTCATA
>CAZIQX010000050.1:0-12192 GCA_964541325.1 uncultured Chitinophagales bacterium
TGTCAGAATCCAAACTGCGAGTGATTTCCATTTGGTCGGATTCGCAAGAAATTCAACCTAAACTTCAAAAAGAAGCTCAATTTCTTCTACCAAAAACCTGGCAATCAAAGTTTATCATCCATTATTCTGGGAATTTAGGCCTTGCTCACTCTTTTCGTGCACTTTTAGCTGTAATTGAGATAGCTCAACATGATTCCACATTGGGATTTGTTTTTACAGGTGGTGGTCCCCAAATGCCGGTTTTAAAAGAAAAAGTCCATCAATTAGGCTTACAGAATGTTCTTTTCTTGCCTTATGTTGACCGAGATTTGCTTTCTGTTTCATTAGCAAAAGCCCATATCCAGTGGTTTTCTTTGGATGATAGCTTTGAAGGAATAGCCTACCCTAGTAAACTGATTGGATATATGGCGAGTGGACGCCCCATTATTTTTATGGGTGCAGAACAGGCCGATAGCGCCCAACTCATCCAATCAGCCGATTGTGGGCGAAGCTTCCTTTTGAAAGACCATCATGCTGTGCTGAATTACATCAATCATCTTAAAGAGAATGCGGTTGAATCAGAACGTTTAGGGTACAATGCACGAGCGTTTTTCGAACGCCATTTAACCAAAGAAATCACCACAGAGCAATGGTTGAATCTTATCAATGAGGTTTTGGATGAACGCCCGCATTGAAGTTGTTCAGTTAGGGGCGCGCATGCATTATGCTGTACCGGCTTATTTTGCTAAGCAAAACCTATTAACCCAACTTTATACCGATTTATGGACACCAAAGCTACCACTCTATTCTGTTTTGAGCGAATTGCCGCCTTATCGTTTAGCAAAATCACGTCAACATATGGGGATAACTTCTGCAAAAGTAACTCATTTTCCTTGGTTGGGGTTCGCATATGCAAGAACTCTTCGCAAAGTAAAAACGAGAGAGGAAGAAACACAGGTTTTCTTGGATTTTAGTAAACGATTTCAGGAAAAAATTTTACAAACTCAAACGAATGAAGCATCTGTTATTTATGCGTTTAATACCGTTGCAAAGCATTTGTTTGAATCTGATCGATATGCGAAACGCTTTAAAATTTTGGAACAAACCTTAGTTCCACGTAAAGCTGAATTTGACTATCTGAAAGAAGAATACCGCTATTTTGGAATGGATTTTTCACGTGGAAAAGCTGGCGAATTGTATGAGTCACTCGAATTAGAAGAGTGTTCTTTGGCTGATTTAATTGTTACAGGCTCCAATTTTGTTCGGGATTCCCTAATTAAATTAGGAATTTCGTCTAGCTCGATAGAAGTTATTCCTTATGGATTTACTCCAACTCTCGGGTTCGGAAATCCCAAAAAACTAACCAATAAACTTAAATTGTTATTTGTAGGTAATGGTGGTATTCGCAAAGGACTTCGCTTTGCAATGGATGCAGTTTCAGGGCTTAATCACGTTGAGTTAACCGTTGCAGGTCGTATCGAACCTGAATTAGCACATCGTCCTAAACCGGATAATATTCATTTTTTAGGTTCGATAGACCGACACGAAATGTCGAAATTGTTTAGTTCGCATGATCTATTAGTGCTGCCTAGTTTGTGTGAAGGTTCAGCTACCGTTTCTTATGAAGCTATGGCATTTGGCTTACCAATTATCGTAACTCCTAATTCAGGAACCGTTATTCAACATGAACGAGAAGGTTGGATTGTTCCTACACACAACTCTTCAGAAATCCGAGCGATTATTGAAAAGGTGAGAGATCATCCAGACGAATTAACTCAAAAAAGTGAACAAGCTCTAAAAACGGCTCAACACTTTACGATGGATGGATACGGCGAACGACTTTGGCAACAAATTCAGTCCCGAATTGCCCAATAACGATCCTAAAAAAAGCCTGAATCGGATATGACTCAAGCTTTTTTTTGTGTGCTTTAAATGATTACCCTCTGATCATTTTATCAAAACCATTGATTTGGTTACCACGTTATTTTCTTGTTGCAACTGATAGAAATACGTTCCACTGGCTAATCGACTTGCATCAAAATTAAACTCATACGAACCGGCGCTCATCATCTGATTGTTTATTAACGTAGCCACTCGTTGCCCCAACACATTGTACACCGTCAGACTTACCGGGGCGGAAACTTTTACAGAAAATGGAATCCTTGTTGTAGGGTTAAAAGGATTGGGATAGTTATCACCTAACATAAAACCATTAGGCAACTCCGAATCATTCTCAATAGATACCGTTTCACCCCATTTATACACACTCATTCCATGCCCAAAAGGAGAAGAACTTGTTGCGTAGATAACAGAATCTTGTTTTTGAATCACATCCAAAATACCTCCTGCATAAGGATAATCAGCAGGCACTAATGATTTCAACTCGTTCCCGTTGTAAAATGCAGCTGCTCGAAACGGATTAAACGTGATAGAATACAATGCCATTCCGGTGTCGGTTGCTGCAAATCGAAACAGATTTGAATTTAAGGTGGGTATAACTCTTTCCCAACGATCACCCTTCCATTTGGCAAAAATCAAATTTTCATTACCATTTGGGTTGATAAAGTTAGAACTATACCAAGCAGCTACATACACCGTATCCTGAAAACGTGTAATTCCCAACCCGCTACCTGTTAAACCCTGACCGATTCCGGTCCAATTAGTTCCATTGTAATAGGCAATGTTATCAGCGTTTTCAACTCCATTCAAATTAGTAAACGAACCTGTGGCAAATACACGATAAACCGTAAATCCATCATCATCAAATGGTTCAACATGGATATCGTTAATAACAACCTGAGTTTCACCGGTAACCATGGATGTTATGTTACCATTTCGCAGATAAGCTAGCGCTTTAGCATCAACGGAACCTAACTTGGTAAATGAACCTGCTATATACAAACGATCATTTACTAGTTTGATATCATAAACCCAACGATCAGGGTTTCCATCAAAAGGGGTCTCAAAAGTTGACCCATTAAATAAAGCGAAGTGTGATAAAGTTCCATTTTCCGAAGTCAGATTGGTGAAATTACCACCAATGTATAATCCTGATTCTGTTGGTTCTATAGCATAAATTTCGGTCAGTTTAATATCATGATTGGCAATGGCTTCCCATCCATTTGCGGTCTTTCGAGCCATTCCATGTATTCCTTTGGATAAATCGGAATACACAAAATTTCCAAACGCGTACAAATCTCCCTTCCACTCAACCAATCGATTAACTTGACCATAAAATCCATCGGTTTGTTTAATTCTTGCTGTTTCTGAT
Organism: uncultured Chitinophagales bacterium; assembly: GCA_964541325.1. GTDB lineage: Bacteria > Bacteroidota > Rhodothermia > Balneolales > M1805 > M1805. The sequence continues at coordinate 3,251 of CAZIQX010000050.1, forward strand.
TGCCAGGAATTCGTTTGTAAATCAAGAGAAACCAGAGGACCAGCAATTTCTTTACTAAGCGATACTAAGTTGTACGATGCAACATAGAGTTTATCATTCGTAACCAAAATCTTACTAAAATTTGTACTTAATACACGTTCCAAAAATAGATCTACACTTAAACCTCTTTGTGGATGATAAACTTGTACTGTACTGAAATTTTTGATTACAAGAGAATCCCCAATACCCTCAACTTGTATGTCCGATAAGTTTAGACGAATAGGGTTTCCATTAACCAATAATGGTTCAATGATTCCATTTTTAAAGGCGATGATATCCGTATTGAAGTAGGTATTTCCCTGCTGATCATTAAACGTTGCCGGGCCGCGTGTTGCGGCATAGATTACAGGAACCTCAAGTCCATTTTCTTCATTAGGAACTATGCGAGTTAAATCCACCACTTCATGGCTGGATTGCACATAAAAAGGTTCAGAAAAAGAAACTCCATCCCAACGAGCAATGCCTCTTAATGTCGTTACTCCATCAGCCGTTGCCGTAAAGTTTCCCCCAAAATATAAATTTGAAGACGAACCGATTACGGTGTTCACTTTGCCATTAAAGCCTGCACCTATGTTTTTAAAGGTCTTGAAATCATATACATAATGATCTTTTAGTGTTGAATTGGATAGGGTCACAGCTCCAAAAATGTGAAGTTGCTGTCCGTCGTAATGCAAGCCAGAAGCAATTCCACGCACTGATTGTACCTGATTATTCTCATTTTGTGTGATAACATACTTCCATTCGTTATTAAAGTAAGATGCCAATCCACTACTAGATTGTATGTACAGGGTATCACCGGCAAATGCTAGTGCAAATATGCGATGATCATCCGTTATAATGCCACTATTTAGTTTCGTCCAGACTTGCCCATCATAAGCAGCTACTGTTGCGCGCGTTAAAGGCAATATTTCAGAGCCAATCGTAAAATCACCAACAGCATAAATGATTCCATCTTTTTCCAGATAATCTGTTAATCCGCCGTTTAAACCGGGTAGCACGTAATTTGTAGTCCACTGTCCATCAGCGGGTTGAGCTTTTACACCAAAAACTCCAAAAAACATCAACATAAAGAATGATAGTAATGAATGTTGCATACGAATTGTTTGATTAAGTAAACGATTTTTATGCAAAATTACCCGAGTGGAATCGCCACTAACAGCCTGACTTAATGAAACCCCTATTTTGAGTTTATGAAATCAGAGATGAGTTTATGAAATGGGATTTATTCACACTTAGACAAAGCCAAAGATCTAACTCACTTCTATTTTGGTTCAATGTATTGTTCAAAAGGAATTAATTATATTTACAGCTATTAGTTATTCAAAATATGCCAGTTATCAATGTAACCATAGAGCAAACTTTATTCAATAAACTTCAGACTATTGCTGAGGCCCAGCATATTAGTGTGTCTGAATGGGTTACTCGAGTTCTTTCCAACGAAATTGAATCATATCCCCAAGAATTTGTTCAATTAGCCGGGTCCTTAAATGAATATGATTTAATACGTGAAAAACAAGTTGATTACAATAAGGATTCAACAAGAGAGAATTTCTAACTCGTGTTTTTTTTAGATACTAATACCTGCATCTATTATTTGAACGGCAAATACCCGAATGTAGCAGACACATTACTTGCTACTCCTCCATCAAGAATTAAAATTCCAAGCATCGTAAAGGCAGAATTATTATTGGGTGCAGAAAAAAGTGTGTTAAAAGAGAAAACCCTAGCAATCGTAAAACAATTCTTAGAACCTTTCGAAATCGTCTCTTTTGATGATTCTTGTAGTAGTATCTATGCTCAAATTCGCTCAAAGCTCGAACGGAATGGAAATCAGATTGGCCCGAACGACCTTATTATTGCTAGCACAGTTTTATCTTATTCTGGAACTCTCGTTACAAACAACATAAAAGAATTTTCTAGAGTACCCGATTTAAAACTAACAAATTGGATATAAGCTATTCAATCACCCCTGAATCTCATCAATCTTAGCAAAAATCTCGTCTCTGCTTGATGGTGAAATATGAATTTGCGTTCCATCATCCATAATTAGATAACCGCCATCTTTTCTGAGCAACTGCTTCACACACTGCAAATTGGTGATATAAGAACGATGTGGTCGTGCAAAATGCGGTAAGCGCAATACTTTTTCAAACTCTTTTAAGTTTTTGCTCACCAACAACTTGCTACCATTTGATAAAAAGAATTCCGAATAGGCACCACTTGCTTTTATGTACCTAATTTCGTGGGTATTGATGAATAACAAACCGTCAGAAACCGGCACAGCTAGTCGCAAAAATGCCGTTTCTTCTTTCAGATTAATTTTCAGCGATTCAATTTGGGCTTTGTTTTCGGCCTTTGTCTTTGTTTTTAGTTTGGATACTGCGCGCTCTAACTCATCAATCTGAATCGGTTTAAGCAAATAATCCACCGCCGATAAACGAAAAGCATCTATGGCATACTCTGAATAAGCCGTAGTGAAAATAATATCGAAATCAATCTCTTCCGGATTAAAAAAATCAAGGAGTTGAAGTCCTGTTAATCCGGGCATTTCGATATCTAAAAACACCACATCCGGTTTTTCTTTGTTGATTAAACGTACAGCTGCTGAAAGTTCTTCGGCCTCTCCAACAAGTTCAACTTGTGGACAAAATTCTTCGAGCATAGAACGCAGAATCGACCGCGCTTTGGCTTCATCATCAACTAACAATCCGCGAATTTTTTCAACCATGTTCATCGTGTAAAATTAGAGGTAAATGAAGATAAACAATCGTGCCTAAAGCCTGTTCCTGTTCGTCTTTTTTATCTTCATACCTTACAGAAACCTGATTTCCATACCGTTGTTTGAGTAATTCAAAGCGTCGTTGATTGGCCTGACCCGAAAACGAACCAAATTTTCGTTTTTGCTGCTGTTGTTGCGATTGTTCACGTCCACGTCCATTATCCTCAATGCAAACTTCGAGGAAATCCTCGATTTGTTGAAAATGAATGTGTAAAAACCCCTTTCGCTTCAATCCCATAAATCCATGTTTGATTGCATTTTCGAGATAGGGTTGAATAATCATAGGCGGAACGACAACTCGTGAACTATCTAACGACTCATGTACCTTAAACACATAGGTAAATGCGTCATCCAAGCGCATTTTTTCCAGTTCCAAATAAATTTCTAAGGTTTCCAATTCCTCTTTTAGGGAGATCGTTTCCTGCGAGCTTTGCTGCATTACTAAACGCATTAAGTCGGCAAATTTGCCTAAAAAATGATTACTTGCACGTTTATCATTGGTAAATATAAAATGCTGAATAGAATTCAGCGCGTTATACATAAAATGCGGATTCATCTGCGATTGTAAGGCATGCAAACGAGAAAGATTAAGCTCGTTTTCCAATTGTTTACGAGCTTGTTTTTCCTCTAACTCCATGCGCTGCTTGTTCATGCGATATTTGAAAATGATCACAATAATCAAGAGTGCCAAGACAATCATCAGCAACAAAAACCACCAACTCAGCCAAAACGGTTTTCGAATTTCAAGGGGAATTTGAATACTATTCGCTGACTCAACACCTTGCTTATTTACGCTTTTAACTTCAAAAACATAGGTTCCAGGTTGTAATTCCGGATAATTCACCGTTTCATGAATTCGGGTTTGTGTTGTCCATGTTGAATCCAAGCCCTTCATGCGCCACTTCAACTGCATCAAATTTCCGCTGCCTAAAGAAACACCTGAAATGGAGAATTGTATGCGATTGGAATCATAGGGAAGTGAAAAAAACGAGTGTACCTTTCTTCGATTCCCTGAAACAAGAAGCTCGTGTAGAACGGTGGTTGGTTCTGCCATTTTCTTTTGGATGTGATCCCGTTCCATGCGCTGCAAACCGTTAAACGAAGCCATTAAAAGAGCATCTCCCACATTGGCTAATCCGGTTAACTCATTGGATAACAGTCCGTTATTTTTATCGAGATAGATCCAGTCGTTTGCAGAAAACGTGTTTAAGGAATCCAATTTCAAGGAATCATACCCCGAAAATTGAAGTCCACTATTGGTGCTTATCCAAACGCCTTTTTGATCAGACATCATGGCGCGAATAGAACTTCCTTTAATTGCTATTTGTGAAGTGCCCCAAGCTTGAAGCTTTTTTCCCTGAAACACAAACACTTCACCTGAAATACTTCCTATCCAAAAATTACCCTTGTAGTCTTGAGTCCATTTAAAAGGATAGATGGCTTCATCTTTTTCGGGATGCCGAATCTCGGTAAATCCGAACTCCGTTAGTTGATACAATCCCGACCGTCCGCCAATCCATATCGTTTTCGTTACAGAGTCAGCGAATACGATGGTTTGATTTCCGGGAAGCAGATTCTAACCTGTTGCTTGTTAAATTATTGCTTTCTCTAGTATCGGATGAAACCATTTGTCTTGATTCGATCTTTTTCCAATCGTTTCGAAGTAAAAACCACCTGATTCAGCCGTGAGAACGTGTGCTTCATCTAACCAAAACATGGATTTTATGGCTCTTGGCTGATTTCGTTTTAGATTTCCCCCGGCTTTATTTAATTGATGTAAGGTATTGTTAGTCAATACATAAGCTGATTTTGTAAACGGATTTAGCGAAATGAGTTGAATCGGATAGTCAGAAGAAAACGCGTGTTTTTGTACGGTTTTTTTTTCGATAGAATAGGTAAAAAGCTCCCCTTTTCGTGTTCCCAACCAAACGGTTTTCCCATCCGATTCTACTACGCTGATTTTATCAATTTTTTGATTGGTATCTGTAGAAGTTAGTGATTGTAATGCCAATGATGGCACGAGAAGAATGCCGTCTGATAAGGCTGAAACCCAATATCTTCCATCCTTATCTTGGGCAACATCAGAACAATTAAAAGATTGTAGAGCAGGCCAAAACGATGAGTCAGGCTTTAAATCCTTATTCAAAATATACACACCACTTTCAGTAGCAATCCAAACATGATTACCTATTTTTTTTATGGAATTGATATTTCCTCTAATGGTTTGAAATAACTTACTTAGCCTATTGTCTAACTCAACAGATCTTCCTGATTTGGATAGTTGATAGAGTTGTTTGGTGTCATTAATCACCAAATAAAGTGTGGAATCATACTCAAAAGCAGCACTCCGATATTGCTGTGGCGGGGAAATCGACAAAATTAGTTTGGGCTTTTGTTGCTCTTTCTGAAGCATTAAGCCTTTTTCGGGATTAGCAAACAGCACCCCAAAACGATCGCTTGCAAAAACTACATGACTCACCATTTCGTCATTTGCCGGCAGAAAGTACATGAGGTCGATATCGGCTTTGATTTCAGCTTTCCAAAATCCCTGTTTTCCAACTACATACAACCATTTTTTTTGATGAATCCCAAAAAAAGCGTAGGGTTTAGCTATCGAATCTGAATAAGCTTTTAAGACACGAACAGAATCGATATCAGCACAAATTATTTGCCCCACAAAATTATGCGCCCAAATTCTCCCTAAAAAATCGGATTGTAAACTCGAATACGAACTTCCTTTTTGATTGGGAAAAGTCATTGTTTGAAAAACTTCACCATCAAAACGAGCTAAACCAAATGCGGTACCAGCCCAAAGGTAACCGAATGTATCTATGTGTACACCATATACTTCCCGCGATGGAAGACCTTGGTTATCATCATAAATAAAATGAGATAAATCCTGAGCCGGTAAAAACGGGATGCAAACTAATAAAAAAAGAATCAGCCAGCTAAACCGTCTCATTTTCATGGCTATTGCGCAATTCGTCTTCGCCGATTTAGATAGGCTAATAGCGATTTATCAAACGATTCCATCGTGTCCACTTCGAAAAAATCAATCTGATATTCACTATATGCTTTTTTAAACTGCTAGAGATGCTGTGGCATATTTACCCGATAAGTATCATGGAGTTGAACCGGCAATACATCCATTCGCGCACCGGTTTCCATATCGGTAAGAACAAATTTTTTATCGGGGAGATCGAGTTCGCGCTCTACTTTTTTTTCCAAAATATTCATCAATACAATGTCGTGCTTTTTATGGCGTAAGTGCTTCAACGATTCCACCAAATTTTCATATTGACGTGTATTTTCAAATAAATCGGTTATGATGATGAGCATAGAGCGTTTTTCGAGGCGTTCAGCTAACTCATGCAAGACATCTGCAGAAGCTGTTTTGTGCTTTTCCGCCTTTTTATCCTGCTTTTCCAAAAACTGACTCAATGCTGAATACAACAAGCGCACATGTGATTGCGATGTTCTGGGTGGAATAAATTCTCGTACTTTTTCATCAAAGGTGATGAGTCCGGTGGCATCACGTTGTCGGTGCATGAGATGAATGAGCGCTGCCGCTAAATGAGTGGCGTACCGAAGCTTATCCCATTCTGCATAATATTTAAACTGCATGGACGAACTAATATCCAACAAAACATAACAACGTAAATTGGTCTCTTCTTCGAACTGTTTTACATAAAATCGCTCGCTTTTTCCATACACTTTCCAATCCACGTGGCGAAGTTCATCTCCGGCGTTATAGGGTCTGTGCTCGGCAAATTCAACACTGAAACCGTAATAAGGACTTTTATGGATGCCTGTAATGAAGCCTTCAACGATGTGGCGGGCTTTCATTTCAAGCGGAGCAAGTTGAGAGATAATTTCCGGACTGATAATCATTCGCGAACTTACTAATTTACTTAGAAAGGTGTTAGGCGTTAGTAAAAGTTATAAAGGTGTACTTCAGAAAAGGTTTAAGTCGTTAGGTTTTAGGTGTTAGGAATAGTTATAAAGGTGTAAAGGTGTAAAGGTTTAAAGTTGGAGTAAGGAGTATGGAGTATGGAGTATGGAGTATGGTGTATGGAGTATGGAGTATGGTGTAAGGTGTAAGGTGTAAGGAGTAAGGAGTATGGAGTATGGAGTATGGAGTATGGAGTATGGAGTATGGAGTATGGAGTAAAATTTCGAAATCCGAAATTCGAAATTCGAAATCCGACATCCGACATTCGAAATCTACTTTCCGCCGCCTACCACTTCTCCAAATAAATCAAAAGGCTGAACATCATTCACTTCTACCTGGTAAAACTGACCAACCTGCAACTCATCAATCGAAAATCCATTTGAGGCGGAATCCATGATCACTTCGTTATCCACTTCGGGGCAATCAAATTCGCTACGCCCATAAGCCACACCGTTTTCAATGTTATCAATTAAAACAGGAATAGTTTTGCCAATCATATCCATGTTTTTAAACAGAGAGATATTTTCCTGCAACTCCATCACTTCTTTAACACGCTTTTGCTTTTCTTTTTTGCTGATTGGGTCACCTAATGGAAATGCAACGGTATCATCTTCTTGTGAATATGGGAAAACCCCTAAACGGTCGAATTGAGCTTCTTGTAAAAAGTTCATCATGCTATCAAAATGTTCACGCGTCTCAGTGGGATAGCCTACAATTAAGGTTGTTCTCATGCGGATACCGGGAACTTCATCACGAATCTGAGACAATAAATCGCGCAATTTATTTTGGGTAATTCCACGGCGCATATGTTTCAATACTTCGGTTTCCGTGTGTTGAATCGGCATATCCAAATACTTACAAATGTTTTCACGCTCACGAATAACCGGTAAAATTTCGGTCGGGAATTTAGCCGGATAGGCGTATAGCAAACGAATCCAATCAAATCCTACATCAGAAAGACGTCGCAATAAATCGTCTAACACTCGTTTTCCATATACATCAAGGCCGTAATAGGTTAAATCCTGCCCAATTAAAATTAATTCTCGAACCCCTTTGGCACGCAGCGCTTTAGCTTCGATCAAGATATCTTCAATGGATTTGGTTTTGTGACCGCCTCTCATCAAAGGAATCGCACAAAACGAGCAAGGATTATCACAACCCTCCGAAATTTTGAGATAAGCAAAATGTTTAGGCGTGGTTAGCTCACGTTCACCAATCAAATCATATTTATAATTTCCACCTAAATCTTTCAGAATCTGCGGGATGTGCGTAGTTCCGTAAAAGGCGTCCACTTCGGGAATTTCATCACGTAACTGATCCGCATAACGTTCTGAAAGGCAACCCATTACCATCACTTTTTTGATTTTACCCTGCTCTTTTAAATCAACTCCTTGCAAAATATGATCAATAGATTCTTGTTTGGCCGCCTCAATAAATCCGCAGGTGTTGATTACAAGAATATCGGCGTTTTCAGCCTGATCGGCGATAAGGAAATTGTTGGCGCGGGATTGAGCTAGAAGCACTTCGGAGTCCACCTGATTTTTAGAACAACCAAGGGTGTGGACGTATAATTTGGGGAGTTGTGTTTTCATGGGTTGGATTGGTTTGGGCGCCAAAAATACCAATAATTGAGGGTTTTTTCGATAGATAGATTCTACACATCGTTTACCTGAATGCAAACATTTTCTTGGTATCTTAGGCCGCCATGGAAAAAAAGCCCGTTCCCATCGACTTGATTCTCATTTTAATCACCTTCATTTGGGGATTTAATTTCACGGTTGTGAAGGTAAGTTTAACCGAAATGACTCCCTTCGTATTTAATGCAACACGTTATTTTCTGGCAATTATCACCATGTGGCTCATCTTACTACGGAGTAAACAGGGTTTTTCGTTAGCAAAAGAAGACCGTTTAGCTGTTTTTGGCTTATCCTTATTAGGTCACTTTGTCTATCAGGCCTTTTTTATCATTGGATTAAACTGGACCAAAGCCGCAAACGCTGCCGTCATGTTAGGAACGATTCCCATTTGGATAGCTATCCTATCTCATTATTTTTTTGATGAACAGCTAAACGTGAAAAAAACGATTGGGATTGTAACAGCCTTTTTAGGTCTTGCACTCATGATTGGCGCTCGAAGTGAAGGCTTTCAATGGAGTTCCAAAGGACTTTGGGG
>CAZIQX010000050.1:12292-16368 GCA_964541325.1 uncultured Chitinophagales bacterium
TTTTGAAAGAAGATTTGAATGTATTTCAGATGGCAGGAGCAATAACTACCATTGTGGGCGTTGTACTAACGCGAATGGGTTGAACGATAGTAAACCGAGTTTAAAACAGATTGCCTATATTTGCGCATCAAAAAAAACGACATTGTACGAATGAAAAAACATCTTTTTGGCCTTTTGGGATTTGTTCTGAGTTTCACGAGTGCTGCAATAGCCCAAAATGACGCTCAAAATCTGAATAGCTTTTCTTCCCTTCCAAGTGGAATACCCATTTATGTTGATCAGGTTGGCATGCAAATCATGGCTACATCAGTAGGTTTAAATCAAAACACAGGGAAAGCCAATCCGGAGACCTATGTTCTTTCTCCGCAAGACATCATCAGTTTTCAATTCGAAGGAAACTTCTCATTACTCGTAAAAGCAGCAGTTATAAATGCTCAGGGTGATATCACCATTCCGCAAGTTGGTATTATTTCTTTAGCAGGTCAAACGTTGCAGGAAGCGCATCAAACCTTAAAAAAAGTCGCTAAAGAACGTTTCATAAAAACAGATGTTCGATTTTTAACCCTAGAACACGCTCGCAATGTAAGTGTTCAGGTGGTGGGGAATATTTCAAAGTCGCAAACTTATACGATTCCGGGATTGACACATTTAAGCGTAGTTATTGACCAAATAATTCGCGCTCAAGAAGTTGAAGCCACCAAAGAGGCCGTTGAGAGCACCAATAACGCCTCCGACTTTTCTCTTTTTTCTGATAAAAGTCAGTTGTTTGAATCAACCTTACGCACACCTAAACTGCTTACAGAAGAGTATAAAGTAAACGAAATTGTTGAGGGTTCTTTTTCACTACGAGATATCAAAATAAAACATGCTAACGGAGTTGTTCAAACTATTGATTTTATTCGTTTTTTGAAAGTTGGTGACCATTCACAAAATCCGGTTATCCAACAGGGCGATGTGATTGAGGTTTCCTCCCAAACAGCATGGTCGCCGAGAGTTTCCATTAGTGGTGCTGTTAATAGTGAGGGAGAATTTGGGTTTAAAAATGGCGAAACATTAAAAGAATTAATAGAGCTCGGTTCTGGCTTCACCCCTCTTGCTGACACAAGTTATGTTTTAGTTTTTGATGAGACTGGAAATACTCAAAAAATTCCACAAGGAAATTGGGATTCCTTCAACATTCAAAAAAATATGCGCGTCGTTGTTCCAAGAAACATGGATCGGGTTCAAGCTAGTGTTCGCATTCATGGACAAGTACTTATCCCTGGGTTATTTCCTATTCGCGATGGGGAAACCAATTTGGCTAGCCTTCTTGAGTTAGCCGGAGGGTTTCATCAAGACGCCTTGTTAAAAGGGGTTTATATACTGCGAAAAAACACCACACCGGTTGGAAATTCGGAACAGAGTGAATTAGATGTATTACTCAAGCGCACATCCGACCAATATGCTCAAGGGCTTAAATATTTGGACATTGAGCTTGGTATAGGACAAAATAGAGTGTATGTGGATGCTTCAAATGCAGAATTAGTTCAAAAAACCTTGTTGCAAGATGGAGATCAAATTTTTGTACCACGTGACCGTAACAGTGTTGTCGTTTTCGGACAGGTTAACAAACCGGGAGTTTACACCTACAACAAAGAAAGCAAGGTTGATTATTATTTAGAACAATCCGGTGGTATTGCATTAGCCGGAGTTAAGGAACGCATTTTTATCATAAAAGCCGGAAGCAAAAACTGGGAAAAACCCGAAAATACCACCATAGAATCAGGAGATATGATTTTTGTGGATCGCAAACCCTACGAAGACTTTGTTACGAGTCAGCAGTTAGAGATTAGTAAGACACAAGTGACATTAAGCACGTGGAGTTTGGTAATCAGTGCAATAAGCACAACGGCATTATTAATAAGTGTGATTACGAGGTAAGGTGATGTTTAGTTTTGACTTTTTAAAATATCTTATAAATAGATTAAGGCTTATCCTTTTAGTTGAAATAGTTACCATAGTTATTACACTCATAATTTTGATTTGGTTTGTAAAACCATGGTTTAGAAGTTCTACTACTGTTATTCTAACAGAAGAAGGTGGCAATAGTTTAGTTAGTGCCCTCGCTAGCAATTTACCAATTGGGCTTGGAGCGTTTGGACAAAGTGATGCATCCAAATATCTAGCCATTTTAAATTCAGACCGAGTTGCTGATTCTGTTATAAAAAAATTCAATCTTCAAAAAGTATATGAGTCGGAATTTTATGATTTAACAGTTAAGGAATATCGAAACAATTTGAGTTTTATTGATAATGACGATAAAACGTTTTCAATCTCGTTTGATTATAAAGACAATCCTGAGAGAGCCGCTGAAATCGTTCAATATCTCTATGATGTCTTATATCAAATAACTGCTGAGGTTGAAAAGAAATCAGCTAAGATGTATAGTGTTCATCTATCAAAATATTTGGAACGGAAGAAAGAAGAGCTAAAAAACGCTGAGGACTCACTTTCACTGCTTCAAAAAACAAACAATTTTATTGAGCCTGAAGTGAACGCTGAACTTCTTTTTAATAATATTATCATATTAGAGAAAGAGAGGATTCAAACGGAGTTAAATAAGTATGTTATTGCGTCGACAAAAGGGAAAAATGCTATTGAACTGCACGCTCTGAATACAAGGCTAAATTATGTAGAACGACAGATTGAAAGTCTCTATTCATCATCGAACAGAGCAAATGAATTGACCTTGAATCAACTATCTGATGTGAGCTTAGCCTATTATCGCCTCTATAGAGCTATTGAAGTAAATTCGAAAGTTGTTGAGTTTTTACAACTTCAATATGAGCAAGCTATTTTAGATGAACAAAAACAAACGGTAAATATTGATCAGCTTACACTGCCAAGAGTCCCAGATGTGAAAGTGAAGCCCAAGCGTTTAACTATGCTTATTGTTTCACTTTTTTTAGTGAATGCGGTATTACTTATAGGGTTGCGAGTTGATTATTTAATGAAAAAAAACAAAGACAAAATTGCTGAGTTACTTAGCTAGATATTATTCGTTTTCATTAATTCCAATCATTGGGTTTTTATCACTTTGGGGATTAATATTTTTTCTGTTTTATATTAATCCATTCCCCATACGGCATGTGCGCCCTGATACAGTTTGGTATTTTGTTTTAGCAATTTTTAGTGTAACACTTGGCTATTTGAGCAGTTTTGTGTTCAAATTTAATTCGATTGAATTGAAAAAAAAGCAAGTGCATATCGATTACAATAGATTATTTCAAATAAATAGCTTGTTATTGGCTTTAAGTTTCCTTGGAATGTATTTAAGTGTATCTGAGATTGGAAGATTAGCAGGTGATTCTTTGATTTACTTAAAAAATCCTTTCAAGGTTCGCGTAATAGTTACTTCAATGGGCACCACCCCACTTTATCAACCATCTTTGTTGTATAAGTTAGGATCTTATTTAATTAATCTAGGTGTTATAAGTGCATTTACTTCAGGGTTTCTCTTGACAGGTAGAAAGTTTTATAAATCTGCATTATTACCATTATTGGTTGGTTTATTTTCTTCTTTTGTTTTCTTTTCAAGATATATGCTCATCTCATATGTCTTGTTTTTTCTAATAGCATACTACTTAAGTTTGTTTTACACTTCAGATGAGAACTACATTATTGCCAAAAAACGCTTCGTTAAGATTTTATCATCAGCGGTTGTTTTCGCATTGTTAGCATCGATTGGAATCATTTTAGCTAGAAATTTTTTCCTTAAGGAAGTTGGAGATTTACTAGGAAAGCAATTCTTCTATTATTTAACAGGTGGTATTTCATCTTTCGACTCTTACTTGGTTCATGGATTTAAGGATCATACTTATGGACTTTCAATGACTAGGGGCATCAATCAATGGCTTGTAAAACTTGACCTTTTAGATATTAACGTTCCCATAGGATCGTCACATGAGTTTATTTTAGTAGCAAATAATGTTCAATTAAATACCTACACCTTTATTAAAACACTTTATCAAGACTTTGGTTTATTGGGAGTATCAATTACCTCATTTATTTGTGGCTACTTTACACACTAATGGCTT
>CAZIQX010000051.1:0-4605 GCA_964541325.1 uncultured Chitinophagales bacterium
GATAAAGTCTAAAGTCTAGTAAGTACTGAATGCTTCACATTCAGCCTCGCCTGTGACACCCCCACGGACGTGGACAACTGCGGGATAAGAGACTCATAGTGCTTAGGGCACGACTGTGAGTCGGGAAATCAGGAAATCAGTTGAACTAATTCAGCTGCCCGCGTTTCAATATTTGGTGCACCATAAACACTAGAACCGGCTACTAAAACATCTGCACCGATTTCCACTAATTTTTTGGCATTATCCAGGCCGACGCCACCATCAATTTCAATTTTAAATGATAAACCAAACTTTTTGCGGTAGTCATCTAACCAAGCGATACGTTCAAAGGTGGAGTTAATAAATGTTTGTCCGCCAAATCCCGGATTCACGCTCATCAATACCACTACATCCACATCAGGTAAAATTGCTTCTAACTGTGCTAAACTTGTTCCCGGATTAATAGCAACCCCGGCTTGAATGCCAAAACTTTTAATGAAATGAATACTTCTGTGCACATGAGGAACAGCTTCCACATGAACCGAGATTAAATCAGCACCGGATTTTACAAACGTTGGAATGTAAGAATCCACATTATAGATCATCAAATGAACGTCTAAAAAAGCATCGGTAAAACGATTCACGGCTTCCACAATCATAGGTCCATAGCTGATATTCGGCACAAAATGTCCGTCCATGATATCACAATGAATCCATTGAGCCCCTCCCTTTAATGATGCTTCAATATCCTGCTGTAAATGTGCATAATTGGCGGCTAAAATGGATGGGGCTAAAATCGCTGACATCTTATCGTTTGGGTAAATTCGGTTGTTTGGGTTTTATTGAATCGGGAAGCGCAGTTTGGGTGGAGTCTTCTATCAAAGCACCTTGTTCAATTTCTTCTTGAGTAGATTTTTGCTCACTTACAATAAGATTCACCTTTGAGCCTTCCACCAAAGAATCGGCTTTGGGAGCATAGTCCAAAATAATGTTTGATTCACCATCTACAATAGGCTGAAATTTGATTTCCCCAATGCGTAAGCCCAAGGTTCTCAACTGTGCTTGTGCCTCGTACAATCGAAGCCCGTTTAGGTCAGGCACAAGAACTTTTTTAATGCCTAAGCCATCACTAATCACTAAGCTAATCACCGTACCGCGTTCAACAGGGGTTCCTGCTTCGATAGATTGTTTGATCACTGTGTTTTTGAATGGCGAGGAAACATACGATACGGTTCCTAAGCGTAAGCCATAATTTTGAAGCTGTAGTTCTGCATTTCGAAGTGATAAATCCAATACCGATGGGACAATCACTTTTGGAGTGGATGAAGTGTTTACGGTGAGATAGATTTTTCGGTTTGGTTTTACAATCAGAGAAGGCGAAGGAGTTTGATCAATAACATAATTTGCCGGAAAGGCAGCATTGTACCGCTTATCAATCACACTATCGCGTAAACCGGATGCTCTTAAAACTTCACGGGCTTTTTCGATATCCATTTTAGTGACATCAGGAACTGTTAAACCCTCATTAAACTGTGTGTAACCGGGTAAAATCATGCGATCGGCAATAAATCCGGCAATAACCGTAACGATTGCCAATAGGATAAAAACGACCCAAAATTGTTTTGAAATGAAGATTTTCATGCTGCCAAAGATAACTAAAACGGAATACCCACGCTTACACCGGTAACAATACGATTCGAATTTTGTGCATTTTGACTCATTTCAAAGTTTTTAAGACGCACGGTAACGTAACCATCAAACGCAGAAGCTACGTGATTGAGCAAAATCAGTGAGGTTATCCGAGAGGCGGTTCTCAGTTGATTGTTAAACACACGTGATTTTTCGGCTCCTTGTAAAAATAATGGCGACATAGCATTTAATGACCAATTTACTTGTTCCGGATTGGTAGTATAATCGCGCCACCCCGAACCAAACTGAAAATATTTTGCTGCTAACTCATAATATTGTTGCGACCCATAATCCGGTAATAAATGGCTAAATGCGTTTGAGCTTGCGCTATTAAAATCATACTTCGTGATTTTTTCCAATTCTCTCAATGCCGTTATGTTAATAAATTGCCAATCGCCGGGACCATAGTTATATTGACCGGGCACATAATTACTTCCCGCATTCAATAGTTGGTTCATCGTGATAGTGCCACCATTAGGATTTAAGGTTTGATGGTAATCAACCAACCATTCGGCGTATTTAAGAACACTCCAATTTTGGTTTACAAAATTTATGTAAGCTCTTTCCCTTGCCCTACCTCTATCTAAGTACGATTGTTGGGCAACAAAAGCTGCAATTTCAACTACTACATATACAGCTGACCGAATCCATTTTTCATTAGCGGCTTGAGAAAAACCCGGAAGGATTAATGAACCTAAAAAAGCAACTCCAGGCTTTTTGCGAAAAGGTTCTACCCATGTTCCGCCCCAACCGGTTGGTTGATTTCCTTCTTCATCTGTGGAATACCCATACAAAGAAATATGTTCAGGAAACATAGTGGCATAGGTAAAGTGAAAATCGTGATGTACTTGTTCCGATTTTTGTTGACTTTCAGATGGATTGGCTTGAAAGGTTCCTATTCCCCAATACGACTTTAACGCTGTATTTTCTTGAATAGATGAGCGTTCAGGTTGAAAAGAAAACAGGCTTATTTGCTGTGCCGCAGTTGATTGTGCAAATCCTATTAATCCAATTAAAAACAGAAATTTTGTTGAAATATTCATACCTACAACTCAAAATCAAATAAGAGACCGAAGTGAAATAACCATTCGCGGCCATACGTGATTTTATTGGATGCATTAGAGGTAATAAAATCAGCGGGAAGGGTTAAGTCGTACTCGTTAAAACCATAACTGCTACTGATAAAAAACTTGGTAGGAAACAAATAATTGGTATTAAAACTAAAACGCAACTCAGCACCAATTCCCGTTTTAATTTGTTCGTTTACAGCTAAGGGGCCACCCCAGCCATTTCCGGCTTCTGCAAAAAGACGCAAAAATAGCTTATCTAAGGTAAAGCGATTGATTTGTTTATTCATGTGGGTTATCAGCGGAACATTCCATGAAAGCGTACTAAAAGCTGTTGTACTTCCGCCTAAGGCAAAAAATGAGTACGAACGCATGCCGATTAAGCCACCAATATAATCCAGGAAGAAGTATTCGTCTTGGGTATTCAAATAGCTAAAAAAACGAGAATTAAGCGACAAAAACTGATTGCCAAGTTTAAAACCATACCGACCTCGAACTTCAACCGATTGGTTTTGGAAGTTTTGATATACGGGTATTAATAAGCCATCCTCCAATTTGTAGTTATCTAATAGTTCGGCGGGCTGATACGAATAGCGGGCATACCCACGGAAACCTAATGGCGCTACATCATCGTGAACATGATATACATCCGTGTTCAGATAATACGTTGCATTCAGTCCTCTGCCGATGTAATACTGCGATGTAGAGGCCGCTAAAACTTGTTTAAACTCTCGCGAAAAGAAAGGATTTACCGTTACCTGATAAGGAGTGTATTGAAATCCCAACTCCAACATGGAAAATCGATTGAGTTTACTTCTCAAAAAGATATCGGCTTCCCAAATATCGTAGGCAATATCGGCTTTGGTTGTATCCGGTAAACACGAAACACATGGAAATTCCTCAATACTTACGCCATCGTTTACATTGCGGCGAAGATTGTATAATTCAACGGATACTGTTGGAGACCAATGTGTTTTAATAAAGGGCAAACCTTGATATTCGGCTATCAAAAATAAATCGCGGTCTAAGTCAGCAAGGCGACCGGGTGCTACAAAGTCAGCGGCGCCATCACTTGGTAGTGAACCAAGGCCAAACATTAGACCTGAATAAATGGTGAGTCGGTCAATAACTTCACGAGAAGCCAAATACACCCCAACTTTGGTATCTCTCCAAAGATTTTGAGCCAATTTGCCGGCTTTTGCATCTAAAAACAGTTGTCCGTTTGAGCCATTGGGAGTGGTATAATTATCAAAGCGAACAATCGGGAAAACACTCATTTGGGTAAACGTATCCTTATATCGATAATAGTCACGATTTGCTCGGCCATCCCTTGTTTCAATTTGAATTTGTTGGGGCTTTTCATCGCGACGACGTGTTTTTACCGGTTCCAACTCACCCAAATCGGTGTCATCAAATACATTTAAAGCTTCATAATTTTTTACGGCTGAGGTGGCTACTTTTTCCAACACAGGTTGATAAGCAACCGTTGAAATCTGATGGTCGACCAATGATTTTTTTGCCATTTTGTAGCCTGTAGCCTGATACGATGCATAAAACAATTCATTTTTTTCATGCAAAAACGGCATAAACGCACCACCGATTACATTGGTGAGTTTCGTTTGCTCACCGCTTGCAAAATCGTACTGATACACATTAAATATGCCATCCGGATTAGAAGAAAATACCATTCCTGCACCTTGATTTACCCATTTTGCATCTCGGAAATCAGCTTTTCCGCTTTGCATTAAGGTCTCGATTTCACCGGTTTCAACCTTTATGCATTTAATTGCCCGCTCATTCACATCCGAGTAGGAAAACAAAATTTCGTTTGTGATAGAATTCCAATCCGGTGAATAAACTTGTTCTCATT
>CAZIQX010000051.1:4615-16355 GCA_964541325.1 uncultured Chitinophagales bacterium
TTGTTCTCCTTTTTGATAAAATGTAAGTGGAGTTATGGAGGTGTCAGCCCGATTAAAAATCACTACATTTTGGGTCCCATCGCGACGCGTAATAGCTACCAAGCGATTCTCATCTAACCAAACAGGGTCAGATAGACGCGCAGAGAAACTGAGACGTTTTTCTTTCTTTTTTTCTAAATCGAACTCAAATAAATCCATGTATTCTTCCCCCACTTTATTGAGTTGAAGGCGCGAATAAATCACTTTTGAACCATCTTCAGAAAAAGTAAATGGACTATTCCCCATCAATAACATGGCCGAAGCACGGTGTCCGCAACTCATTGTATGTTCATGAATGGGGGATTCATCTTGTTCAAACGTATGGGCGAGTGTTGTTGCTCCGGTCGAAAGATCATAGAAGTACAGTTTTAATCGACCAAAATCATACCCTTTATTACTTAGATAGGCAATTTGATCATGTCCGGGACGCTTTACCGGATAAAAATTGAAAAATCCGTCTTTTTGAATGAATTGTTCAGTTTCCGGCTGAAGTTGATTTAAGGTTTGGGCATAGCCTAATCTTAACTCGCTAACCCATTGTTTATGAAGCTCTAAGCCACTCGTTCCGGTAGCTATTTCGATGGCTTCTGAAACATCCTGAACGCCATCTCTACTCAACGCTCGTGAAATATCTTTGAGTACGGTTTCGCCAAAACGATTTGCCAACCAAATCGAAAAA
The DNA here is from genome assembly GCA_964541325.1 of uncultured Chitinophagales bacterium. Lineage (GTDB taxonomy): Bacteria > Bacteroidota > Rhodothermia > Balneolales > M1805 > M1805. The sequence continues at coordinate 5,334 of CAZIQX010000051.1, forward strand.
GCAAATCCGTGGTTATACACCGTTTCACGTTCTAAACTTGTTTTGGATGAAAATGAACCCATTTCTTCCAACGTGAGCGCTTGTGTTTGCATGATTCGGGTTCGTAAAATCATATCGCGATGTGCATCCCAGGTATCATACGTCAAACTTGCACGTTGATACTGTGCTGTTCCTTCGGCCAACCATGCCGGTACACTTACTGCTGCAAAAGGCATGGTAGCAATACCGTTTGGGAACCCATACAGAACATCAGGGCGGCGCACATCTTCGTAATTGAGCCATTGCACATAGGTTGCCGGAAAACGGCGGTCGTTTTTCATAGACGCCTGAATCTGAACAATGTGCGTAAATTCGTGTGTAATTACATTTCTAAGCCAGTTATGCGTACCTCTAAGTGGTGTATCAAGAGCGGGAATCCAAATGTCAATTTTATTATCGAAGAAATACGCCGCACCGTTAGAGTAGTCTTCACGGTCTTTGAGTACAATACTTACTTTGGAATCAGGTTCATGCTCATATAACTCCGTGATGGGTCCATAAACTTCTTCAGCAATTCGAGAAATGACCTGCGCCGAACGAGAGTTTCCCTCCTGAAAATGAATGATAAAATGTTCACTTTCAATCGAAAACCAATCTAAATGATTGTAAGAATACCCATAAAATCGTAAATCGGTTTGAGCCACAGCCGATTGAATGAAGCATAAAACGAAAGCGAAAATGAGTTTTTTCATCGTTCAATCACCATTTTGTAGGTTTTATGGGCAGATTTTTGGGCTGATGATGCCTGAACACGAACAAAATAGACACCACTTCCCCATCGATTCGTATTCAATAACACTTCTTCGGGAGTTCTGCCGGTAGATTGCACTGTTTTCGACCATACCTTTCTTCCGCTTATGCTATAAATATCAATGTGAATTTGGGCTTCTTCTGTGGTTTGCCAACGTAGATGCGTGCTTTCTCCGGCCGGATTTGGCCAATTATAGGTCTCATCCTGTTTTAGAAGTGATGCACTTTCAGGTGAAGAATCCGATGAAAAAACGTCCAAAATTAGTTTTCCATCCGTCCTGTTTCCATAAGGTGATGATACCCAAACGTGTTGTACTGTTTCGGGTAGCTGCCATACAAACACACTTCCATCAGAAGCAGCCACCACCACACGATTGTGCTGAATAACCGGTTGTATCGATTCTTGAGTATGTAATGTACCGGCTAGTAGTGGAAAGTTGGATAATTGAACCCCTTGTTGCGTGTACCCCATCAATTGATAATAGGTGCTGTCGGCGCGTAAGGAAAGGATATCTAAGATGGTATCGCCATCCCAATCGAGCACAAGTGGAGTTTGTAAAAAACGATAATACCGCTCAGAAAATGGGAAATAATCAGCTGAAGCCCCTAACATATAGGTTCCATCTAAACTACGATTTGTGGAATTTGACTGCAGGAAAACCGGTTCGGTTTGATTTTCCTGAGGCATCACACTTAATAAATACCCGTTTGCTGCCTGTTCGATAACCTCATCTCCTTCAAATAGATAAAAATATTCGTCCGTTTGTAAAACAGGTACAACTCGGTTTCCTTGTTGAATTAATCCCAATAAAAGACGATTTGAACCATATACCTGAGCTGGAACGGAATAGATTAGACCATCAAAGGCTAAACCGGAATCAAATAATATGGCTTCTTTATTCTGTACGGAAGCAGACCGAATCAAGGGTTTTTGCAAATCGGTTTCGAGTACACCTGTTGTAGGATTTACATAGGCTTGTGTGCGTTCAATATCAATTTTTTGATTACTAATGGAAATAGCGCCAATAACTTCCGTTTGAACATCAGTTGTCCAGTCGGTTCTCCAGCCTGATTGTGTATCAAAAGTAAATGATTGAATTTGCTGTTCATCCGATACAACGATTACTTGATTTTGAAAAATTATGGGCTGACGCAATACTCGGTTGGTCAACTGTGTTTGAGCAAATGATGAGGAAGGATTGGAGTGAAAGGCGGTTAATCCTTCTGCGGATGGAATCAGTAAAAACGTGTCGAGATTTGCCGTAAAAAATTGGGGTTGAAGTGGATAGGGTGCTTTTTCCCGCTCTTGCACTACTTCATGCATGGTTTTTCTCCCCCAAAAACGAGCATCCGGTTGTAAGGAACCTGAATAGGGGCGAACGGAAAAACTGGCAACAGGTACATTATCAGAAAAATTATAAAACTCAATCGGTACATAAGTCCCTGAATTTGAAGCTGTTGAAGGACGTGTATCCGGCGCAAAACGGTTGTTATATTGACGCAGAGAGTCCCCATTTTCAGTGATTACGGTGTAATTATTTCCACTCCACCACATATCAAATGCAGTTCCACCAATCACGGATTCCAGAAAAATATTATCCGTACTGTTACCAATATCTTGTGCACCATCCGCTTCTTCCAAATCAACCCCTCTGCGATACACATTAGCATTGATTCTATTGTTACCAAGTCCTTGATTGATAATGGTTTCGTCGATATGCCAAATCAATATTCCTCCATTAAGCAACCGATCATCATTGGTAAAATAGTCACCATCTCTGCCCGGGTCGAGTCCACCCGGAAGGGCAAAATCGTAGTTAGAGGTTGCCGTAAGAACGCCTCTAGGGAAAATTGTGATTAGGCTATCCAGGTTTTCAGCCGTAAATCTGGTATCGTTGTTTGTGAATGTTGGGTTAATGAAGGTTCCATCCGGTTGACGAATTGTGAGCGTTACACCGGCATTTTGAGCATCTCTATGTCGGTTTTCAAACAAAAAATACTCCGTTTGCGTAATTGGATATTTAATCAAACCTTGTGCAGGTTGCAAACTTACTGCACTCAAATTAAGGCTCGTTTCAGCGGTTGGTGACAGCGTTTGAGCATTATCCCAGCCCATGTACAATCGCTCCCAAGCTGATGGGAGTGGTGGAAATAATCCGAAATAGGCAAAAAAACCTTCCGGATCCATCAAGCCAAAACGCCCGATTCCGCTATTTCCATCCGTTGTGTTAAATAAATCGGGTAAACCAATATGATTTCCTGCAATTGCCGTAACCAATCCATTTATGGCTAATTGCAAGATAAACGGTTCTTCCAAAAATTCACCCGTTCTTGATTCGGTCTCCGGTAAAATACCTGTGTTTTGAACAGTAAACCCTTTCACATTAAAACCGTTAAAAGTCGGTTCCTGCATCAGGGTGCGTATTCCATTCAAATCCAAATGGAGTGATGGAATATCTTGAGGAGTTCGGTCTAAGGTGGTATTCAGAAAATCAAAATCGCGGCCTGCACCGGCATGAAATACCAAAAACAAGGTTTCATTGGTCCATGTCGTGGTTTGAACAGAAGGGTCTTCATGTACTTTTTCCCATGAATCGCGCAAAAACCAGCCCAATTTATAATCATTTTCAGAAGTTTGACCGGTTGGCGAATAGTACGCCATTTCATTATCTAAACGATATACAGTTGGCAACACCTCATAGGAAACGGTTAATTGATTTGTTGAGGCCGTTTCAAAATAATGCTTTACAAAGGACAGATGGGCTTCAAAATACCCTTGGTCGTGGGGAAGTGGGTCAATAACCACCACCGAGGTATCCAAATAGGCCGGATTAAAGGTTCCATCGCCTGTGGTAAAGCGATTGGTGTCCGGCTGGAATTCCACCATTATTGCAACAATATGCAAGTTCCCCTGATTGATTTTTTGAGTGGATGAAAGTCCGTTTTGCTTCAAAAAAGCAGATTTCCAGGCGTCTTGTTTCCACTTTTGTTGCGCGTTAACTGAAATAACACTAAACGTGGATAAAACATGGAATACCAATAAAACCTTGGCCAATAAAGCGAAATGGGAACAGGTAGGTTGTCTCACGAGAATGGGGGTATCCTAAGCTGATTAGCGGAAATCAACGAGAACGGAAAAACGTATCGTATTTGCCAGCGGGTGGTTTTCAGCAAGTGTATAAATGTAACTGAAGTCGACCCCAAAAATATCGTAGCGTAAACCGGCACCAAAGGTTAAAAACTGACGATCACCGTTATCCGGATGCTCATAAAAATACCCGGCGCGTAAGGCGAATTTTTTGTCATACCAGTATTCCGCACCACCACCAATCATCAATTGATCTAACAATGAAAGCGATATGGTTCTGCCTTCGTCCTGCCGTTCAATAGGTCCCCACGCAGAAAAAAGAGCCACCAAAGAAGGAGTTACCACATTTCGATAGCCTGTGGAGTCGCCTAATTCATCAAAAATGGTCTCCTGACGCGTTTCTGCCATAATTTTGGAAACATCGGTTGCAATGGTTAAAGAATTGTAGCCATCCGCATCGAGTTCGGTTGTAAACGCAAATCCGGCTCGTAAGGTCGTGGGAAGTGGGTCTTTTTGGGCTTCATCGGTGTATTGTATCGGGGTTCCTATATTGGAAGCATTTAAACCTAAGCTAAAATTGGCGTTATTTTCTCCTAGCTTAAACACGTTAGACTTATACATCATCCCCAAGTCGAACGCTACGGAAGTTCCTGCACTTGCCTGTGTTTGACCTCCCACATTTGTTCCGGTTGGAACCAGGTTTGAGTAAATAAAACGCGTACCAATACCGAGTGCAAAATTTTTGGTGATATCAAAACCGTACGAAGCACCAACGGCAAAGTCGTAACTACGAAAAGTTCCAAGTTCATTTCCGCCTTCGTCGGTTTGTTGTTGTTCGCCTAAGTTTAGATAGGTAATGTGTCCGGCAATTGTACCCAATCCATCTACATAAAATTTACCAACTATATAATCATAAAACAGGCCTGCATTAAATTGCGGGAGCCAGTTAGCGTGGGTAATAGAAGCTTGATTTCCTGTTTGAAACGCTAAACCGGCCGGATTCCAAAATACGGCTGCTGCGTTATCGGCAATAGCTACGTTTGCATTTCCCATACCGGCTGCACGAGAATCCGGTTCAATTTGCAAAAAAGGTACCGATGTTATCCCTACTTGTGCCTGTGTTGCCTGAGCCCAAAGCCCAAGCATTGCCATTACTAAGATGAAGTTGCTTTTCATAGTACGATTACGTGTGTTCATTACTGTATGATTACTAATTTTTCAATGCGTTCAACGGTTTTGCGGCCTTCAGGAGTATCTGCCTTTATGCGAATATGATAAAGATACGTTCCTGTAGCCAATTTATCGCCATCGCGGTCTCTTCCATCCCAATCATAGGTGATAAATGAACCTGTTGAAATCATTTCCGGTTCATTAACATGATAAACGGGCCGACCTGTTAGGGTAAACACGCGAAGATTAAACGAAATTGGTGTATTGGGTTGATTATGTTCGATGATAAAACGGGTTTTACTGTGCATGGGATTTGGATAATTGTACACATTTCGAATTACCAAATCGCCTGAGTTTGTAACTGTAAAATCGGTGGATTGTTCACCGGGATTATTAAAAATATCCCAAGCCCGAACCTGAACGGAATAATCCCCTTCCGGAAGCTGTTCTAAGGAATATCGGGCTTCGCCAGAGCGGTAATCATTTAGTTCCGTTTCAAAATATTCGTTCAACACATAGGTCGATTGTGTTCCATCAGGATTTCGGGTTGTGGCTACCAATTCCTGACCTATTCCACTAGCAGCGGTATTAATCCCAACTTCATCAGAAACCCGAACCACTAAAACGGGGGATTGATTTACAATAGAACCACGTACAAAGGAATCATCATTTAAAAAAACATCAACTTCGGGACCTGCGCCATCATTAACTAAACTGGTATTTATTCCGCTTACTTGTAAACGACTATAAGCGCCTGTGGCATCTACACTTTGATCGGTTGCATACAACAAGAGTTGTGAAAATCCGCTGTTAATACCCACATTTCGGGGCAACATAAACTTCACTTCAAACTGACCATTTGCAACTGTTGCCCGACCGTTAAAGAGCACATCATTTTGCAAAAAATAACCGCAATTAGGGGTGTAACATCCGCCGTTCCATCGTTCGGTAGGTAATTGAACAAATCGTCGGGCATCCCGAATTTGAAGAGAAACTTCCCCATTAAAGGAAACATCAACAGAGCCATCAGCTTGGGAAACAACGCCTTTCACACTTACTTCTTCTAAGGCATTAATCCCCGCAGGTGTAGTAGCATCAACCGGTTGTGTGTTTACTTGTGTGATTCTCATTTGTCGTTTTGGCATAGCTATACGTGTAGCAGGATCACCCAAAAGAATAAATCGGCGCGAATTATCGGATGGCCCAACCGCACCCGTTGTTTTGGTAATTTGATAAATATCACCCAAGCGACGAGGTAATCCGGTTTCAGGTTCCCGCTGATACATAGCGGTTGTTAAGGCACGATTTAGCCCAAAATTAAACGCATTAGCACTTGAAGAAGTGAAAACTACTCGTGTAGTTGTTAAAGCCGCAATCGCACCGCCATTGGAGTGGAGCACTAGTTTTTCAGCACCGGATTGGTCTAAGCGGTCATCAAAACGACCAAATGAACAGGTTGCTGTTACAAAAATGGTGGGTTTATGCTTGTTATCAAGCTCTTCAATCATATTGGAAACAAAAAAGCGCTCATCAGCTAATACTTGTTCAGCACCGTGACCCGAATAATTAATGACCAAGGTTCCTGAGTTAATGGTGTTAATTAAATCGCGCGTAGCTTGAGGAACTCGGCGTCCGGCAGCGGTATTTTCAACGGGATAATCAAACAGATAGATTTTTCTCAGACGTAAACCACTGGAGTTTAAATCAATAACAGCTGCTGTTGAATCAGCGTTTAATACGTGTAAGTCTCGGTTTAAATCCGATTCGGGAAATTCATCATCGGCAGCAAACGTATATAAGGTTCGCCATTCCGAGAACTCCATTTCCGGGCTTTCATAGGCTATGATTTTATCTACCATTAAGGAAGCCTCAGCCGCAGTTTGAACCGGTAAACGTCCAATTCCTAAGTCAATAAGTTCGGTAGTTGTTGCCCAACGGCCCTCATTGGCATCCATCAAAACAAAAAAATCATCGCTTCCAAAACTTCCCGTTCTACTCACAAACTCCGGGGATTCATAGGTAAACACAAAATTATCCATGCTACCTGCTTGCTCCACATTTTTGTAATCGTAGTGTGTATCGCCAAACAATAACACATATTGTGGTAAATCTTCATCTGTTACAGCACGGTCATAAAAGTGACGAATGAATAAACGTATGGCCATGATGTCGGGATTTCCGCCCGAAAACTCATTAAACACTTGTTCTTGAGTAGCTACCAAGGTTCTTAGATTATCGTTTTCTTCTCGGTACTGAGCTAAACGTTGTGCTTGCTCCAAAAAATCGGGGTGTGTAACCACCAAATAATCCGGTTGATAAGACGTACCTGTAAGATTCTGATTGGGGATTTCCGTGATGGAAACAGGTCTATAAAACTGATTCTGAGCAATGTATTGGCGTTCTGGATTGGGATAATACGTAACTTGTGCTTGTTCATTCGAATACGTAGCAAGTAATTGTCGTGGTTGATAGGTGTCGCTTACATCCAATACCAAGGGTTGAGAGGTAAACCCTTGCAATACAAAGGTTACCGGTTGATTTACATTTAAACCCTGATCCGGGTAAAACTGTAATTTTCCGCGTTCAGCCACTAACTCGCGATCGACTTCAATATCAATAAAATCAACCCATCCCATAGCACCGGTACTGGTGTTCGTAAATTCTGCATCCATTTTTAAAATAGAATTACTGAGTGTCAATGCACGATTTACAGAAAAATCACGGAAATTAGCTGATGACCCCACATTAGAACTCAAACTTGATATACGAGTAACCTGAATGGTACCAAGATTTTGTTCTCCAATTTGTGTGGAAAATGTTGAATTGGTACTTGCACGGGCGTAATATCGAATGGAAATACTAACCGTTGAACCTTGTATAAATCCGGGAATCGTATCCGAAAAAATAGTTGCATTACGCCCAAAGGATTCCCCACTGAACACTTGCCCCAGCCACTGCCGACCTGAACGGACTAGCTGCTCCGTTTTGTAGAGTTCTTCCTCTTTCCAAAGATGGTCTCTAAACTGTGTCACTTCTGTTGTTGAAGTTAAACCAGCATTCGCAACACTCATACGTTTACCGGCAGTCTCAGCAACTGTTAAAAACACATAACTACTTGTGGAGTAGTAGTTAATGGTATGTGAAAATCGATAATCCCCAAACGAATTTACACCTCTTCGGGAGCGGTAGGCCGAATTGCCATAAAAGTAAATGCGGTCGTTGGAATCAAAAGAACCATCGGATTCACCGCTTACAATGATGGGAAGTTCTTCAAAGCGTGTTTGAGCGTCTGCATTTAATTCTGGAATCAGTTCCGCGTCTGTTCCCCAAATCTGAATGTTTCTTGGGTCGATGGAATTGACGGCAAATCCGGCAGCGTTTAGCTGTTCAGGGGTAATTTCGTAAATACCTTGTGTTTGGTATTCAATTTTAACCCATTTACCGTTGGCGAGTGGATGGTCTTGAATGGCAAGCGGTTCATATGCCATTTTTCTAAGTTGAATAGGCGTTTTTATCACTTCAAAACGTAGATATGCCGTTACATACTCCACAGTACCTTGTACTCGCGATTGATACACTTTCAACCGTAGCACCTGTTTTTTTCGGACTATCCCCTCACCTACGATTTCGATAATGGGTTTTAAGGTTTGTGTATTGGATTGTATTCCCTGTACGACACGTTGTTCAATTCGCTGTTCCAGGATTCGGAATGATTCACCTTGCAACTGTTTAGGAATAGTTAACTCGTGCGGTGCCCCACTTGAAAGGCTATCGTTTCGTAACTCATACACATCACGGGTTTCACTATGAGATAGCAAAACCAAGGGCTGAGACCAAAGCCTTGCCGGAATGCTTAGACCTAGAAAAAGACCGATAAGTAAAAGTGAACGCGACAAATTGTTGGGGATTAGTTTGAATTTTCTTCAGTAAAAAAAAACAAGAGATAGTAGCTGTAGTCGCGATAGAAGTAGATTGGTTTATGTTATTGAATGGAAAAACTACTTTAAAACGCAGGGGAATGTCAAGTAGTATCTACGAATTTGCGAGTTTTTAATATTTATAATGATTGATGCATTTCAACATAAAATCATAGACTCGTGCTCGAATATTCTGTTATGCCCTTTTCGGACAACTAGTTACCCTATTTTTTAGTGCGATGCTATCAAATGTACGCTTAATCTAACCTTCACTTCGGATAAATAAGATTTAGACTGCGGAAATTAACCGACGCGATGCGGTAATCGCGCCGGTTTTTCGAATATAAGTTTGCAGGAAGAATGCTAAAGTCCATTTATGTGGTGAAGTCTTCAGACTTGTACAAAAATTGAAGTTGTAGCCAATCGGTTATGTTTGAGTTATTCAAAACAAAAACTCAATCATAACTTACAATCCATTTATTTTGCGGGTATTGGCTCGTACCATTGTTCCAGTTTTTGATTAAAGGACTTCCAACACCATGGCCGAAGCACCGCCACCACCGTTACAGATTCCGGCGCAACCGTATTTGCCACCTGTACGCTTTAAGGCGTGAATCAAGGTTACTAAAATACGAGCGCCAGAAACACCAATCGGGTGACCAATTGAAACCGCGCCACCATGAATGTTCACTTTGGCCGGGTCGAGTTTCATGAGTTGATTATTGGCAATCGCCACTACCGAAAAGGCTTCATTAATTTCAAACAAGTCGATGTCGTTGAAGGTAAGTCCGGCACGTTTTACAGCAATGGGCATAGCATCGGCAGGAGCGGTAGTAAACCACTCGGGAGCTTTAGCCGCAGAAGCCTGACCTAAAATACGTGCTAAAGGTTTGAGCCCCAATTCATTGGCTTTTTCTTCCGACATCACCAAAAGTGCGGCAGAACCATCATTAATAGAACTTGCGTTTGCAGCAGTTACGGTTCCGTCTTTTTTAAACACAGGTTTTAAGCCGGTGAGTTTGTCAAAGTTTACTTTTCCAAGTTCTTCATCCTCTTCCACCATCGTAATAGTACCTTTGCGATCAGTAATTTTTACATGGAATAGTTCGTCATTGAAATAGCCATTTTTGGTAGCCTCAATCGCTCTTTTGTAGGATTCGATGGCATACGCATCTTGCTCTTCACGACTAATTTTGCACTCATCTGCGCATAATTCAGCGGCCATACCCATATGATAATCCTTGTACACATCCCACAAACCGTCTTTGATGATTCCATCCTGTACTTCAGCATGACCCAATCGCGCACCATTTCTCAATTTGGGCAGATAATAAGGCACATTGCTCATGCTTTCCATACCACCGGCCACGATTACATCAGCCTCTCCTGTTTGAATTTGATTTACAGCATACATAACGGCTTTCATACCGGATGCACAGACTTTGTTTACGGTGGTTGATGGAGTTTTCTCGAGCAAACCGGCTTTTAATGCAGCCTGACGAGCAGGCGCCTGACCTTCACCAGCCTGAAGTACATTACCCATGATGACTTCGTCCACTGTTTCAGGGGCAACTTTACCACGTTTTAGAACTTCGCGGATAGCCATAGCACCTAATTCCGGGGCTGTAAAAGAGGACAAAGAGCCGCCAAAAGCTCCAATCGGAGAACGAGCAGCAGAAACAATAACTACGTTTTTCATAACAATGAAAGGGTTTAAGTAGGATTTCCGCTATGGCTTTTTTTGCCTGAGTCGGCTAATCCTGAATTTAATGTTCAATTTAAGTAGATAAATAACAATCACGTGCAAAAAAGCGCTTTTCGAGTGAATTCAAAGCGATTTTTGAACCATATTTTCGCCTTGAAAGGTAGGGCTTTTTCCGGAGAGTTCAGCGAGGAATGTATGAATATTTGTTTTGTTTGAAAAATTTCAAATGATGGTTGATTTAATGATTTGTTCGTGTATTTCTTTGTCCATTTTAAGAATTACGTTGAAATTTGCTTTCTTGGGCATGCCCCTCGTTCGCTACGCTCACTCGGGTCGGGCTTTCCGCTTGTAGT
>CAZIQX010000052.1:0-9790 GCA_964541325.1 uncultured Chitinophagales bacterium
AGAAGCAAAATTAGTAGAGGATTTGTTCCTAAAGTCAAGAGTAGGTTTAGATATCAACAATAACCAATGGGACTATTATCTGGATCCGTTTAAAACCAATTTTGGGCGTCAAAATAACGGGATTGGGCGATCTAATAAATATAATGCCACTTCATTACTTTGGGAGAATACATTAGATTACACTCTTTTATTGGGTTCATTTAAAGAACATAAAGTTACAGGGCTGGTTGGAAACAGTATTCAAAAATATGAAGGTAATAGTTCCTACCTTGAAGGGAATGACTTTCCTTCTGATGTTTCAGTAAAAACTTTAAATGCCGCTAATGTAATTACAGGCAGTACTGACCGTCAGGAATGGGCTTTGGCATCATTTTTTGGCAGATTTACCTATGACTATAACAACAAGTATTACGTAACGGCCAGCCTTCGCCGCGACGGTTCTTCTAAACTGGCACATCACTGGGGTACAATGCCTTCGTTCTCTTTGGGATGGAGAATTTCTTCAGAAGAATTTATGAAGAACCTTACTTTTATTAATGATTTGAAATTACGCGGTGGTTGGGGGAAAAATGGAAATCAAGAAGGTATCCCAAACTACGCAAGATATGGATTAGTTACGTATTGGAGGCAAACACCAACAAATCCATTATCAGGTCCAGCATCAGCTCAATATACTTATGGTAACCCGAATTTAAAATGGGAAACAACCTCTCAATCTAATATTGGTTTTGATTTATCCATGTTTGATTTTAAGATTGTCCTAAACGTTGATGCCTACTATAAAATTACAAAAGATGTGCTTCTTAATGTTCAACTACCTAGTACACTACCCATTTCTACTATTCAGACCAACGCCGGTGAAATTGAGAATAAAGGGATCGAGTTTAATCTCAATACGGTTAATCTTGATAAGGTATTTAAATGGAATTCTAATTTTAATATTTCCTTTAACAAGAATAAAGTAAATTCAATAGATTATACCCGAGTGTACTATTTCGCCAGAATTTATAGCAATAATTCAGAAGTATCTATTGTAAAAGCAGGATTGCCCTTAGGTTCATTCTATGGCTATGTTTCAGAAGGTGTTGACCCCCAAACAGGAAATATTAAATACAAAGATATCAATGGTAATGGTTATCTTGATCCAAACGATCGGACAGTCATTGGAGATGCTCAACCCAAATTTACCTTTGGTTTTACAAATAGTTTTACATACAAGAAATTCGATCTGAATGTCTTCTTCCAAGGTAGTTATGGTAACGATATCTATAACGCAACTAGAATTGATTTGGAAGGAATGTTTGACAGTAAAAACCAATCAACCGCTGTAATCAGAAGGTGGACTGAACCCGGGCAAGAAACTGATATTCCTCGCTCCGGAAATATGGACAATGTCAGGAACTCAACCAGATTTGTCGAAGATGGATCTTATATCAGACTGAAATCGCTTACGCTCTCATACAAGGTTCTGGAAAATAATCCTAAGGTTAAAGCAATTAGCGGCCTTTCGGTTTACCTAACCGGACAAAACCTTCTGACATTCACTAATTACAGCGGTTTTGACCCTGAAGTAAACGCTTATGGAAATAGTGCTGTCGAGTTGGGTATTGATTATGGCACGTACCCACAAGCCAGATCTGTGATTTTAGGTGTAAATGTTGAATTCTAAACAAAAGGCTGTCATGAGAAATATATTTAACCCACTAATTTTTGCACTTCTTTTAACAATAGTTATTTCATGCGATGATTTTCTCAACTTACAACCTTCATCGGAATCAATTGTTGTTGAGAATACTAGTTCTGACTCAGTTTTCTATAAAACGGCAAGTGAAGTGGAAGCAGCTCTTGCAGGAGTTTATAGTGACTTTAGGAATGAATACTATGAACTTGATTATTTTGTTAACGGCGATGCTCAATCGGATGATTGCTATGCAGGTGCAGATAACCCTGCTAACTTCCAAATTGATGATTACAATATTGACGCAACCAATTCTAATGTAAGCCGCGATTGGGCCTATTTGTACTCTACAATTGGTAAAGCAAATACAGTTATTAATAATCTAAACAATGTTAATATTCCCTCTCTTACTGCTGAAAGGAAAGCTGAAATTATCGGAGAAGCATCATTTATAAGGGCTTTTAACTATTTTCAATTGGTACAACTGTGGGGTGATGTGCCATTAGTTCTTGAATCAATCAGAACCTTTGACTTAGACATTTTACCAATGCTTTTTCCACCAAGGGCAACAACCGGTGAATTGTATGAACAAATTATTGCGGACTTGGAAACTGCACTAGCTACAGCTCCGGTTTCAGCTATAAATAAAAATTATGTTACTAAAGGAGCCGTTAACGCAATGCTGGCAAAGGTCTATGCTACTATGGAACCCCATGATTGGACTATGGTGCTTCAATATTGCAACGATGTTATTGCCGGTCCTTATAGCCTTTTAAGTGATTACGAGAAACTTTGGGATAACTCACAGGAAAATTCAGCAGAATCAATTTTTGAGATAAACTATGAGGGTACAAGTTCAAGCGGTAATTGGGGGGTAAGCATGTTTAGAGGTTTAGACTGGAAAAAATTCAATATACCTTCGAATGATTTGGTTGCTGCTTTCGATGCTGAAAATGATGTTATTAGAAAAAACTCATCTATAATTTGGCTTGATGTATCAGGAAAATGGTCTGATCCACATTGGCCTCAAACCAACTACCCCTTTATTAATAAATGGCGAAACTTTACTTCACCGAGCCCCCAAAACTATATTTTTATCCGATTGGCTGACATTATTCTTCTTAAAGCAGAAGCCCTAAATGAGTTGGGTGATGTTGAGGGTGCCGCACAGTTGGTGAATCAGATTCGAAGTAGGGTTAATCTCCCCAATACACCTGCAGATACACAGGAAGAAATGCGATTAGCAATTGAGAAAGAGAGAAGACTTGAACTGGCATTTGAGGGGCATCGTTGGTATGATCTAAAGCGTACAAGTAGAGCTATTGCAGTAATGAATAGCGTAACAAACTTCGGTGGTGTAAGCCAAAGTTATAATTTAACAACCAACAAGTTAATATGGCCTATTCCACAATCAGAGTTGGATAAAAATTCAAATCTTACTCAGAACCCCGGATATTGAGAAAAGAAATGCATTTTTTGAAACCTTAGATTCCCATTGTAAATGTTACTTTTGAGGGATGTGCATTAGGAGCAAAAAAAAAACTATTTTTTTGGAACCGTAGTGCAAAAATTCGTACGTATAATTTTCCTCAAGGGCGTTTGACGGATCATCGCATTGGGCTAACGCTGTATAATTTGGATGAGCTGATGATGAAAGGGGGCATAACGGAAGTGATGCAACAGTTGCGATTAACCGACAACTTGGAGCGCTTGCAAGCTCTGGCGTAGCCCATCTACTATCACACCGGTCAGCTCCTGCCGGACGCAGGCGTCCGATTCCGTCGGGAACAGGCTCGAAAGGATGTAGAGCCGGCGTCCGATTCTGTCGGGAACAGGCTCAGTGGGGGAGATTACATTTAGAAGAATGCTTTTTAAACATAAAACTAATACTAAAAATGCAGGGAGAATATTATAGGCACAAGTATCAACTAATTAAAATTATAATTACTTTGTATTTATAAATTTGTTGTCTTGCCGGTTTTTCTCATTGTATAATTTGTCCCAGAAAAATGAGTACGATAGTTAAGAAGTATTTTTTAAGTCTTTTAATTGCAACAGTAGGCTTGTTTATCATAATTAGTTGCAAGGGTAATGATAAGAATTGGAATGATGATATCGGTGATGAAGAACCGGTGCAGACCGATGTGGAATTTTGGCTCACTAAAGCGGATAAATCAATATTGCTTAAAAAGCAGAATGTTGAGCTACTTTTTTCAGAATCCACAAATCAATTTCCAACAATTACCGTTGATACCGCCACTACTTTTCAAACAATTGATGGTTTTGGATTTTGTTTAACCGGTGGTAGTGCATATCTGATCAATAGTTTACCTGAATCTCAAAGAGAATCATTGCTAAAAGAACTATTTTCATCAGACAGTGCAAGTATAGGAATAAGCTATATCCGGGTTAGTATAGGGGCTTCAGACTTAAGTTTAAATGTATTTTCTTATGATGATATTCCCGCGGGTCAAACCGATTTTTCCTTGGATCATTTCAGCTTAAATCCGGATAAAGCCAATTTAATCCCTGTACTAAAACGTGCACTATATTACAATCCTGATTTATTGATTCTTGGGTCTCCTTGGTCTCCGCCTACATGGATGAAAACGAATGGCAGTTCAATAGGTGGGAGTCTAAAAACAGAATGTTATGATGTTTATGCTCGATATTTTGTAAAGTACATTCAAGAAATGCAGGCTGAGGGAATTAAAATTCATGCCATTACTCCTCAAAATGAACCATTACATGGAGGTAACAACCCAAGTATGTTGATGACAGCCTCTGAGCAAGCAAATTTTATCAAGAATTATCTTGGCCCTGCTTTCCAAAATGCTGACTTAACTACTAAAATTATTATCTATGATCATAATTGCGACAGACCCGATTATCCATTGGATATTTTAAATGATCCTGATGCACGGCAATATGTTGATGGTTCTGCCTTCCATTTATACGCAGGGGATATTTCAGCACTATCGCAAGTACATAAAGCCCATCCTGACAAAAATGTCTATTTTACAGAACAATGGGTTGGTGGTCCAAGCAATTTTGCAGGTGATCTTCAATGGCATATTAAAAACCTGATTATTGGTGCAACTGCTAACTGGAGCAAGGCTGTTTTAGAATGGAACCTGGCATCAGATCCTTCCTATAATCCGCATACCCATGGAGGTTGTACTTCTTGTGAAGGAGCACTAACTATCGGCTCAACTGTGACAAGAAATGTTTCTTACTATATTATTTCACACCCTTCCAAATTTGTTCCTAAAGGTTCGGTGAGAATCGCCTCCGATATTCCCAATAAACTTCCCAATGTGGCCTTTAAAACCCCTGATGGGAAAAAAGTGCTGATTGTTTTGAACGAGCTTAACGATTTTCAAACTTTTAATATAAAATTCAAAGAAAAGATTGTTACAACTTGGCTTAGCCCGGGGTCCGTTGCAACTTTTATTTGGGAGTGATTTTTTTATATATAAGTGTAATAGAAATATATCACTAAAGTCTTGAAACGTGTTTAATAAAAAAGGCAAATCTTGAGTAAAGACTTGCCTTTTTGTTGATATGTTTCATCTGCTAAAACAACTACACTACAACGCTCAAATCTACTCATTTTACCGAACAGCCGGATTCCCGACTCGTTTTTTTCAAAGCTGGCATTTTTGATTCTAAGGGGATCTCCCCATTCACCGATAGTCTCGCCTTTGCCGGTTGCCCACGGTTGGACGAGGGTAAGAAAGGAGGCTTCAGGGCTTATGTTGCCATGGAGGGTCTCTGACACAGTCCGTTCTTCGTCTGTCACAGCTCAAGGGCTAAACATGATACCAACTTTATTCGGAACATCGAATCGCATTTGGGTTAAGGTTCGTGGGTAGTTATGGATATGGGATACACCGACTGACAGACCTATAAGCGTTGGTCACAAAAGGGTAATTTCTACGTGTCGCGGGCACGAAGTCATGTTAATCTGACCTATCGGTAATTTGATTCGAAATTTTGCAGCAGGTTCAGCAATTTGGTTTGCAAACCAATGCCTTGGTGTGTTTTCCGATCACTATAAACAGGCGTGGAAGCAACGGCATATTATAATTTTGCAATCCTAAAACATAACGGGTTTTTGAATTCATCATCCATAATTTTTACGTTGAACCCGAACCGGTGTGCAGGTTTTATCAAAAACATGGTAAATCAAGCAGTTTTTTAGAAAGTTGAAAGCCGACATTCTCCTTACCTATTTCTTGGGGGATAGTGTCAATGCCGTTGAAATAACTGTGGTATTGATGTAACTTTTTTAACGGACAATAGTGAACAGAAGTATTCATGGAAGGTTTTGTCCGTTAAAATGTTTTTTTTAAAAACCTAAAATGTAATCCAACAAACCTCTTTTTTTAATTTACAGACACGCTTTTTGAAGAATTATTACTGGAACAATTATAAGTTTAAAAAGGTGCAGAATAATTTGGTTTTTAGAAAGCTAAAATATACCTTTGATAAGGCATTGTACTTAATTTATAAAATTAAAAATTTTTGTGAGGATCCAATCCAATTTTTATTCACACTTTAAATCAAAAAAAAATGAAAAATTTAACAAAACACAGTTTGGCTATGATAGCGTTGCTATCCATTATTGCTTCACTATCTTGTAGTAAAGATGAGTCAGATCCTGAGGTTATTGCCAGTTTCACTTACGAAGTTGATGCGGATGATTTCAAAAAGGTTATATTTACCAATGCTTCCCAAAATTTCGAAACACTAACATGGAATTTTGGCGATCAAACACCTTTATCTAATGAACTCAATCCAATTCATATATATGCTGGTAATGGCACTTACACAGTAACCCTAACCGCAACTTCTTCCGGGGGGGAACAAGATGTTTACTCAGAGGAAATTACCATTTCCGACCCCAATGCTGAACTTACCAAGTTGGTTGGTGAAGTTTCCAAAACATGGAAATTGTTGCGAGTTCCTACAGGAGGGCGTTATCCTATGCTTGTTATGCCCTATGACCGTTCACAGATTTGGTGGGCACAGGGTCGTGATAATGACGAAATCGCCAATAGACCTTGTATAATGAATGATTCATGGACATTTGGACGTGATTTTACTATGGTTTATGATGCACAAGGTGATTTCTGGCGTGAAGGCGGTTATTTTGAAGATGATAATAGATGTGATGAAACCACAAACATGATGGGTATAGAAGGTGATTGTTCCGCTTGGGGAAGTGGGACTCATCAATTTAGATTAACAACAGGCACCAATCCCAAACTAACTGCAATAGGAGAGGGAGCATTTGTTGGCTTCTACAAAGTAGGAACAGGATTTGAGTATAAAGTTCCACAAGATTCTGTTGAATACAATATTGTTCAACTATACGATGCAGATGCCGGTTGCGATACGCTTATTGTTGAAGTACCATATAAATTCAATGAAGCTGATGCAAACTATGGCGGTATCTGGCAGTTTGTACTCGTTCATTACGATAACCCGAATGATGAACCTCCAATTCCGGGTCCTGCACCAACAGCCGGATTTACCTATGTTGTAAACGGTAATAGTGTAACATTCACCAATACTACTACTTTTGGTCAAACTTACCTCTGGGATTTTGGCGATGGTGCAACTTCTACTGAAGCTAATCCAACCCATACTTATGCGGGTGAAGGAGCTTACTTGGTTGTATTAACGGCTACCAATCCAAACGGAACTCATTCAACATTCCAAGATGCTTGGATTACCGGTACTCCTTTGACCGACGACTTATTAAAAGGCACCTGGAAAGTCCGTGCGGATGAAAACTCCATCGTTGTTGGTCCTGGTATTGGTAATGGCGACTGGTGGAAGGTTACAAAAACGATGCTTACATCAGGTACAGGCACCGAAGATTGGACTTGTATAACTGATGATGAGTTCATTTTTGGAACAGGTAATGAATACACCTACGATCCTAAATCGAGTGTAAGAAATGATGGTTATTTAGGTTCAACAAATGGTTGTATGGATGTTACCACTCTTACTGGTAATGCCGCTTACTTTGGTGGTGCTACTCACACGTATGAATTCACAGCTGCTACCGGTGGAAACAATCCAACAATAACATTTACAAATGCATCAAATAAAGCAGCATTTATAGGATTTATGAAAGGTTATAATGGTGTTGCAAGTGGATATCCGGGTGGTGAAAACACAGATATTGCTAATGCACCTAACGGCGGTTCACCTACAAATACCTACGAAGTTGTTAAATATGCACATGGTGCTACTCATGACTATATGCTTATTTCTGTTGATATTTCCGAATCACACGATAAGAGTGCAGCATGGTCTATAGTACTCGTAAAATAGTTTTTTACTTATTAAACTCAAGAGTGAGCGGGTTTTCCCGCTTGCTCTTGTTAATAAGCAAAATTTCATGACTAAGGCTGCTTTAACAATTTTTAGATTCGCATAAGATTTTCTGTTTTTTCACCCTATACCTTAAAGAGAACATTGAAAATCAATGAGTTCTCCTACAAACAGGTCGGCTTTAGGGCTTGGGGTAAAATCTGTTTGATTCTTTAATTTGTCAAAGTAGAATTAAAGTGGGCTATAAACTTCCTTATTGGTTGGTTTTAGAAAGATAGGTTAAGACTGTTTTTAGCAGTAGGTAATTGTCATTTTAAAAAGAATAGCTTCACTTAATTTTCATTGCTATACAGTTGGTTAATTGGGTTTAGAAATGAAGAATGGTTTGTAACAAACTTTTAAAAGGTTGGTAACTTTTTTTTGAAACGCTTGATAGAGAGCAAATCGAATTTGACGGTCGTTATAAGAATTCAAATGATTAGGTTTGATTTAAATAATCCTTAAATAAAAATCAACATGAACAAAATTTATCTATTACTCATTTTACTGTTAATTTCCTTTTCGGCTTATGCCCAGGAAAAAACTATAACGGGTAAGGTTGTAGATTCAAAAGGTGATCCCTTACCATACGTTTCAATACAGCTGAAGGGCACAACTAAGGGAACTGTAACAGATTTAAATGGCACCTATACAATTGCTGCTACTGAAGGAGTGCTTCGGTTCAGCTTTATTGGGTTTATAACCCAGGAGATTGAAATCGCCAACCAATCAATCATTAATGTTACACTTATAGAAGACACGGTGAGTATGGAAGAGATTGTAGTGGTTGGTTATGGCACGCAACGAAAAAAAGATTTGACAACTGCCGTGGCAATTGTTAGCGATAAGGAAATTAAAGATCGTCCGATTGTTTCTGCTGCTCAAGCAATTCAAGGTAAAGCTGCAGGTGTTCAAGTAGTATCACCATCAGGGAAACCGGGTCAAAGCTTATCGGTTCGAGTTCGTGGAGCGACTTCCGTTCTTGCCGGTAATGAACCTTTATATGTTATAGATGGAGTTCCTACCACTGATATTAAAGGACTTAATCCATCGGATATTTCATCAATGAGTATATTGAAAGATGCTTCTTCTGCTGCAATTTATGGAGCAAGAGCTGCAAATGGTGTCGTTTTGATAACAACCAAAAGGGGAAGCTATAATACAACCAAAGTGAATTACAGTAGTTACTTTGGGGTATCTCAACTACGCAAAACCGTTGATGTTTTGAGCACTAAGGAATATAGAAATTTGATGAGTGAACTCGGAATCGGAGTTAATCCTGCTTCCACCGGTTATACAGACTGGATAGATGAAACATTTGGAACAGGGTTTACTCAATCTCATCAATTATCTGCCTCTGGTGGAAATGAAAAATCAAAATACTTCATGTCCTTTGGATACTTAAGCGACCAAGGTATTGTTAGACCAGCACGATTTGATAGATATACCTTTAGGGTTAATCTTGACAACGAGCTAAAGCCGTGGTTAAAAATTGGAACAAGTTTGAATACATTAACTATTAATACAAAAGATACTCCTGATAATGCTAGTTCCGGTAGAGGAGGTGTAATTATGAGTGCACTGAATACTCCTCCGTTTCTAAACATTTATAAGAATGATGGAAGCGGTTGGTATGATCCCAATCCATTTCAACCTTCATGGGAGAATCCAGTAGCATATATGGAAGGGCCGGATCAACTTTCCGTAGATAAACAATTGTTCGGT
>CAZIQX010000052.1:9800-16348 GCA_964541325.1 uncultured Chitinophagales bacterium
AGAAGCAAAATTAGTAGAGGATTTGTTCCTAAAGTCAAGAGTAGGTTTAGATATCAACAATAACCAATGGGACTATTATCTGGATCCGTTTAAAACCAATTTTGGGCGTCAAAATAACGGGATTGGGCGATCTAATAAATATAATGCCACTTCATTACTTTGGGAGAATACATTAGATTACACTCTTTTATTGGGTTCATTTAAAGAACATAAAGTTACAGGGCTGGTTGGAAACAGTATTCAAAAATATGAAGGTAATAGTTCCTACCTTGAAGGGAATGACTTTCCTTCTGATGTTTCAGTAAAAACTTTAAATGCCGCTAATGTAATTACAGGCAGTACTGACCGTCAGGAATGGGCTTTGGCATCATTTTTTGGCAGATTTACCTATGACTATAACAACAAGTATTACGTAACGGCCAGCCTTCGCCGCGACGGTTCTTCTAAACTGGCACATCACTGGGGTACAATGCCTTCGTTCTCTTTGGGATGGAGAATTTCTTCAGAAGAATTTATGAAGAACCTTACTTTTATTAATGATTTGAAATTACGCGGTGGTTGGGGGAAAAATGGAAATCAAGAAGGTATCCCAAACTACGCAAGATATGGATTAGTTACGTATTGGAGGCAAACACCAACAAATCCATTATCAGGTCCAGCATCAGCTCAATATACTTATGGTAACCCGAATTTAAAATGGGAAACAACCTCTCAATCTAATATTGGTTTTGATTTATCCATGTTTGATTTTAAGATTGTCCTAAACGTTGATGCCTACTATAAAATTACAAAAGATGTGCTTCTTAATGTTCAACTACCTAGTACACTACCCATTTCTACTATTCAGACCAACGCCGGTGAAATTGAGAATAAAGGGATCGAGTTTAATCTCAATACGGTTAATCTTGATAAGGTATTTAAATGGAATTCTAATTTTAATATTTCCTTTAACAAGAATAAAGTAAATTCAATAGATTATACCCGAGTGTACTATTTCGCCAGAATTTATAGCAATAATTCAGAAGTATCTATTGTAAAAGCAGGATTGCCCTTAGGTTCATTCTATGGCTATGTTTCAGAAGGTGTTGACCCCCAAACAGGAAATATTAAATACAAAGATATCAATGGTAATGGTTATCTTGATCCAAACGATCGGACAGTCATTGGAGATGCTCAACCCAAATTTACCTTTGGTTTTACAAATAGTTTTACATACAAGAAATTCGATCTGAATGTCTTCTTCCAAGGTAGTTATGGTAACGATATCTATAACGCAACTAGAATTGATTTGGAAGGAATGTTTGACAGTAAAAACCAATCAACCGCTGTAATCAGAAGGTGGACTGAACCCGGGCAAGAAACTGATATTCCTCGCTCCGGAAATATGGACAATGTCAGGAACTCAACCAGATTTGTCGAAGATGGATCTTATATCAGACTGAAATCGCTTACGCTCTCATACAAGGTTCTGGAAAATAATCCTAAGGTTAAAGCAATTAGCGGCCTTTCGGTTTACCTAACCGGACAAAACCTTCTGACATTCACTAATTACAGCGGTTTTGACCCTGAAGTAAACGCTTATGGAAATAGTGCTGTCGAGTTGGGTATTGATTATGGCACGTACCCACAAGCCAGATCTGTGATTTTAGGTGTAAATGTTGAATTCTAAACAAAAGGCTGTCATGAGAAATATATTTAACCCACTAATTTTTGCACTTCTTTTAACAATAGTTATTTCATGCGATGATTTTCTCAACTTACAACCTTCATCGGAATCAATTGTTGTTGAGAATACTAGTTCTGACTCAGTTTTCTATAAAACGGCAAGTGAAGTGGAAGCAGCTCTTGCAGGAGTTTATAGTGACTTTAGGAATGAATACTATGAACTTGATTATTTTGTTAACGGCGATGCTCAATCGGATGATTGCTATGCAGGTGCAGATAACCCTGCTAACTTCCAAATTGATGATTACAATATTGACGCAACCAATTCTAATGTAAGCCGCGATTGGGCCTATTTGTACTCTACAATTGGTAAAGCAAATACAGTTATTAATAATCTAAACAATGTTAATATTCCCTCTCTTACTGCTGAAAGGAAAGCTGAAATTATCGGAGAAGCATCATTTATAAGGGCTTTTAACTATTTTCAATTGGTACAACTGTGGGGTGATGTGCCATTAGTTCTTGAATCAATCAGAACCTTTGACTTAGACATTTTACCAATGCTTTTTCCACCAAGGGCAACAACCGGTGAATTGTATGAACAAATTATTGCGGACTTGGAAACTGCACTAGCTACAGCTCCGGTTTCAGCTATAAATAAAAATTATGTTACTAAAGGAGCCGTTAACGCAATGCTGGCAAAGGTCTATGCTACTATGGAACCCCATGATTGGACTATGGTGCTTCAATATTGCAACGATGTTATTGCCGGTCCTTATAGCCTTTTAAGTGATTACGAGAAACTTTGGGATAACTCACAGGAAAATTCAGCAGAATCAATTTTTGAGATAAACTATGAGGGTACAAGTTCAAGCGGTAATTGGGGGGTAAGCATGTTTAGAGGTTTAGACTGGAAAAAATTCAATATACCTTCGAATGATTTGGTTGCTGCTTTCGATGCTGAAAATGATGTTATTAGAAAAAACTCATCTATAATTTGGCTTGATGTATCAGGAAAATGGTCTGATCCACATTGGCCTCAAACCAACTACCCCTTTATTAATAAATGGCGAAACTTTACTTCACCGAGCCCCCAAAACTATATTTTTATCCGATTGGCTGACATTATTCTTCTTAAAGCAGAAGCCCTAAATGAGTTGGGTGATGTTGAGGGTGCCGCACAGTTGGTGAATCAGATTCGAAGTAGGGTTAATCTCCCCAATACACCTGCAGATACACAGGAAGAAATGCGATTAGCAATTGAGAAAGAGAGAAGACTTGAACTGGCATTTGAGGGGCATCGTTGGTATGATCTAAAGCGTACAAGTAGAGCTATTGCAGTAATGAATAGCGTAACAAACTTCGGTGGTGTAAGCCAAAGTTATAATTTAACAACCAACAAGTTAATATGGCCTATTCCACAATCAGAGTTGGATAAAAATTCAAATCTTACTCAGAACCCCGGATATTGAGAAAAGAAATGCATTTTTTGAAACCTTAGATTCCCATTGTAAATGTTACTTTTGAGGGATGTGCATTAGGAGCAAAAAAAAAACTATTTTTTTGGAACCGTAGTGCAAAAATTCGTACGTATAATTTTCCTCAAGGGCGTTTGACGGATCATCGCATTGGGCTAACGCTGTATAATTTGGATGAGCTGATGATGAAAGGGGGCATAACGGAAGTGATGCAACAGTTGCGATTAACCGACAACTTGGAGCGCTTGCAGGCTCTGGCGTAGCCCATCTACTATCACATCGGTCAGCTCCTGCCGGACGCGGGCGTCCGTTTCTGTCGGGAACAGACTCGGTGTGGGAGATGCAGAGCGGAGAAGGATGCAGAGCCGGCGTCCGATTCCGTCGGGAACAGGCTCGAAAGGATGTGGCGAATCAGAACAGAGAAAATCACCACGTAATTTTTCTCTCGAATGAAAATTGTTTCGTGTAAAAATTGAAAAAAAACAAAATGCCCGTTACGATTAATTTGGGTAAAATAGGATAATCATTAAAAACAGCCAGCTTAAATAAAACATGAATAGATATACTGGACAGAATAATGGCAAGCATCGAAAAAATAAATGAGTACGCAAAAGAAGACAGCATACTTCGCTCTTTCGAAAAAATGAAATTCCGCTGAATAACAAAATTAATGACCATTCCAAATGTGTGTGCCATACCTTGGGCCAGCCATGCCTGCAAACCCATCTTCAATAAAAAGAAAAAAAGTCCATAATCACCCAGAGTGGCTATTATTGAGCCCGCACCGAACTTAAGTTTGGGTAAAAGAAACTTTCTCAACAATGGGATTCCTTATATTAACGCACTTTTTAAAAAAATATACAGGTATTTGATGAGGAAAATGTGGCAGAAATGTCCGCCTTTTTGGTGTATAATAGGGGCAGGATTAGCCATTCGTCTGTTTTTAACCCTAATCGGACTGCGTGATTATTGGGGAGATGCCTATCATAACTTCATGATGGAAAGGGACATTCTCCAATCAGGTTTTACCGATTATTATGATATAAAAAATCGCCACGTTGTTTGGTTACCTCTTTTCAGATTTCTTGGAGCTTTTTTTATGGGGATAACGCAAGCGGATTCCCTGCAAACTATGCATTTCCTTGGCAGCCTTTTATTTGTGATTTCATGGTTCCCAATTTATCAGCTTTTCCGTGATAAAAACACCGACTTTTCCATCGAAAAAGTAGCTTTGCTCGTACTGTTACCTCTTCCTGTTTTATTTTCGGTTTACCATTTGGCTGAAATCCTCTCTTTCACTATAATGATATTCCTTATTTGGGCTATTCACAAAAATTATAAGTATGTTCTGTTTTTGTTGAGTGTTTTAACGGTGCTTACACGCCATGAAGCTACCTTCTTGTTGGGATTAATTACGTTGGGCCTACTTTTAGAGCCCACAAAAAGGAAACAGGTTGGGTTAATCGTTTTGGGCGTTTTGGTAGGCTTAGGTTTGTGGTCGTTTTGGGTGTACACACAAACCGGTCATCCTTTTTCATGGTTTATGGCAAGAGTACAAGCCTCATCAGCAGGTGCCGATTCGGCTAAAGCGGTAACCGGTTGGCATTGGAGGTTTCTGGAAGTGCTGTTTTCTATTGCAGTTGCCTTTCCGTTTGTGCTATTCGTAAAAAGAAAATGGGATTGGAAAGCATCCGGGCTGATTTATTTAATTTCCTTTTTGATTGCCGGAAATTTCCTGTTTCATAGTGCCGATGCTAAATATCTGTTGGTCTCCATTCCGGTTTTGGTGTATTCGCTGGATAGCACCTTGTTGCAGAAGCATAAAAAGGGACTATTCAGGAGTTTAGCAGTATTAAACCTAATGGTGATTCCTATTTTTTTTGTGCGATCTTATAATTTGGAACATGAACGTGTTGCCGGAAAATTCTTGGCTTCCCTGCCGGAATCCGTCATATTTAATGATCATCCTGTTAGTATCTATACAAGCCAATTCAAACACAAAACGTTTTCCAGCGAAATGTTGACATCCTTAATGAAGGAAAGAAACCAAGATTTGTTTACCGTAATGCAGGCCGAGGGAATACGTTATCTTGTTTATTATGAGTCGGACAGGAGTTTGCTCCACAATCAATTTTCCAATGCCTTAAATAAAGGCGCTATCGTTGATTTTGGACCCTTTACTTTGACATGCATTTATATAACCGATTTAAAAGAGGTTACGTTAAGTGAAAGCAAGCTTTTTTCGGATTTCCTTAACAGGATTTACGGAAAGTGGAATCCGGTTTTACTTTTTGAGATAACAGATGAACTTAAAACGCCTTTTTAAGCATAATTAGGGCTTGTTGTTTCAAAAATACGTCATTATGCTGCTGATTGGGCAAATGCAGTACATACTCGAATTTTTGTTTGGCCAGTTCTTTTTGTTTGCTTTTCAGCAAAGCCATAGCAAGCCAATAATTGTGAACCACATAATCATCTAAGGCTACGGCACGCTCAAAGTAATCAATGCTCTTTGAGTAATCACCTTGTGGTGCTATCCCAAAGAATAGTTTAGAGAAAAAACGAACCATCCAACCTAAACCGGCTACTTCGTAATGCCAACGCCCTAAAATGTGTAAGGCTCTATCGTTGTCATCATCCAATTCCAACATTTTTTCGGCATAAATACGCACGGAATCAGCCAAATGTGCCTGTTGATACAGGTTGGATACTGAGATTATTCCTGCAAATGCAAGAGCTTGATACTCAACAGCTAATTTGTGTTTGGGATTTATTTCGTAGGCAATTTTGGCAAAGTAGAGCCCATCCTGAAACCATTTCAATCGCTCTGATTTACTGCGTTTCCCGTTACCATTGTATTCTGCGTCAGCTTTTTCAAGATTTAAAATAGAAAGTTGTAGCGCGTATTGCAGCGAATCCCCACAGGTTTTCAAATACGAATCCATAAGTGATGCGGCTTCATCAAACCGCTTTTGGTGTCTTTCTTGAATGGCTTGTTGTAGGAGCGAATCACAATAATTTTGCACCGGTTGAGCAGTAGAGGTCTCCATCAAAACACTCAAAATTAATAGGAATATCAGCAAATAACGCATGGATAAGCGAAGGAATTCTATTTCGGGATTCAGGGGAATTATTGTATTTTTCGGCACGTAAGATACGCTATTTAGGGGATACGTTGGAACACAAGAACAACTCCTTAGTTAGTTTACACATCAAAAATTATTAACCTGTTTACCAATCTTTTGAGTTTTCGGTTTTATTTTTTAGTCGTCGTGTTATTTTTGATATCGCTTGTTACCTTTTCGAGCGCACAATCCGTTACCGATACACTCAATGAAAAGCGTTATGGATTTTTACCTATCTTATCCTTTAATTCAGATCGAGAGTTCATTGGTGGGATGGCAG
>CAZIQX010000053.1:0-1648 GCA_964541325.1 uncultured Chitinophagales bacterium
CTCCCAAAACGCGCATTTGACGTCCGGCATTATTAAAGTAATATTCTCGGGTTACTTCAGCGCCATTCCATTCATACAATCTCGAAATCGTATCACCTAAAACAGCATTTCTACCATGACCCACTGTTAGCGGCCCGGTTGGATTTGCACTTACAAACTCCACCAACACTTTTTTTCCCGCATGCACATCCGTTTTTCCAAATGTAACGCCTTTATCTAATAGATCGGCAAGTTGCTGCTGAACCCAATTTTCCGTGAAGGTAAAGTTGATAAAACCCGGTCCGGCAATTTCAACTTTTTGGATAAATTCTGGATTAATTATCAGCTTGGAAACAAAATCCTCTGCAATTTGACGCGGATTTTTCTTTAAAGGCTTGGAAAGCAACAGCGCCACATTGGTTGATAAATCCCCATGTTCAGCCACTTTGGGTTGTTCAATCACATAATCCGGTTTACTATCCAGTTCAAATTGAGATAAAACGGCGTCAATGAGTCCGGAGATGTAGGTTTTCATGGTTTAAAATGCATATAAAGGGTTAAAAAATCGCCAAAATATACGGCTCTTTTGGTCGAGAATGCGTGTTAATCCAGCAAACCTTCATTTGCAAAGCTGAGATATTCGTTTCCCGAAATAATAAAATGATCAATCAAATCTATATCAAGTAATTTGAGTGCTTCTCTAATTCTACGAGTTATCAGTTTATCTGACTGGGAAACAGCTAAGTTTCCACCGGGATGATTGTGGACCAAAGCTACTGAACGGGCATTATCAAGCATCGCTTCCTTAACCACGCGGCGTACATCAATGAGCGATTGTGAGGCAGTACCAGCGTTCATTTTTTTCTCAGATATAATCTGCAATTTGCTGTTAAACGTAATCATAAACACTTCTTCATGGGTTAAATCACGCATCATACTCACATAACGTTTGCCCAAATCGGTCGGGCTATTAAATTTCTCCGAGTTTCGGTAGCCCACTCGCTGAATCCTCCTACTCAGTTCAAAAACAGCTTCGAGTGTAATGCCTTTTACCTGACCGATACCGGGTATTAAGGATAATTCTTTCCAGGTTTTCTTGTACAGGTTCTCCAATCCGTTAGCTTTTTTCAGTAAAAACTTAGCCGTATCGAGTACATTCCGTTGTTTTGTTCCTGTTCGTAACAAAATGGCTAGTAACTCGGCGTCGGTTAAAAAATGAGCCCCGTGGAGCATCATTTTTTCGCGCGGCTGTTCGTCGTTCGGCATTTCTTTTACGGTACATGCAGAAACCGGTAATTCATCGTTTGTGTATAGCATAAATCTGTTCTTTTTTTTGAACAGACACTCAAAACCTGAAAATCTTACAAAAAGAAGTCGAATTTTTTAAATGCGGCCAAATGGGTAAATACCAACTATTTTTAAAGTGTAAATTGGGTATTTAATCTGTTTTATTTGGGATTTTTTATTCGTTAACACATACAAGGCGATGCGTTTCTTAGGCTCTTAAAATCCAAACGGTACAGAAATCTCAACGGCATCAGATTTATGCACACCGATTAAAGTTGTATGAGAACAGGTGAAATTGAGCTCTTAATTCGAAGCACTTAACCGGTTAATCCATTCGAAATGGCATAATGCGTTAATTCAGCGTTATGTTTCATTTGCATTT
>CAZIQX010000053.1:1658-11087 GCA_964541325.1 uncultured Chitinophagales bacterium
CGTGCTCGATTCGTTGAAATAGTTTTTACGCTTAAGTGTAATTCTTCTGCAATTTCTGATACCGTTTTACCTGAAGCAATCATCACAAAAACCTGATATTCCCGATCGGATAAGCGCTCATGAGGTAATTTGTCGTATTCATGCTGTACTTCAAAAACAAGGCGTTCGGCTACTTCCGGACTAATGTATTTCCCACCTGATGCTAATCGTTTTATGGCGCTAATGAGTAGTTCAGGTGCACTTTCTTTGGAGAGGTAACCGGCTGCACCGCTCATAATTGCCCGATATGCATATTGGTCTTCAGGATACATGCTCAAAATTAAAATAGGCAGTTTAGGATGTGTTACTTTAACCTGTTTCATCAAATCAATGCCATTCAGCCCAGGCATGTTGATGTCGAAAATTGCCACATCAATCGTGTTTTGGTGAATCATATCGAGGGCTTGAAATCCGTCGGAAGCCTCAGCAACCAATTTCATTCCCGGTTCGGCGTCAATAATTCGTTTAAGACCTTCACGAAGTAAGGCGTGGTCATCAGCTATTAATACATGAATCATGGCAGTGGCAGTTTAAGATAAACTAAGGTTCCGTTTGGTGTTGCAGGAGAAATATTCAGTGTCCCGCCCCATTTTAAGGCACGTTCTTTCATTCCCAGTATCCCCCAACTGTTTTCAGGTACTTTTCCGGTTGGAATTCCACTCCCGTTATCACGAATGGTTAACAAAAATTGATCATGTTCAAGTTTTGAAGTTACCTCAATTTCAGTGGCTTTAGCGTGTTTAAAACAATTGGTAATACTTTCTTGCATCACACGAAACACATCTAGGCTCCAGTCGGAATCCAAAGATGGAGGTAAATCAACCAAGGAAAAATGGATATTTACGGAGTTGTTTCTCACTATTAATTCCTCTAAATAGCTTTTGAGGGCTTCATTTAAGCCGAATTCATCTAATAAAGGAGGACGTAACGACTTCGCAATTGATTTTACGCGTTTGACGGTTTCATTAAGTACCTGAATGGAGTTTTCAACCGTTTTAGCAGCCTCAGGCTGATTTGCAACCGAACTTTTAAGGCTAAATAAATCCATTTTTATCCGAACAAGGTATTGTGCTAATTCATCATGAATTTCGCGAGCTATGAGCATCCGTTCCGACTCTTGCATAGTTACAAAACTATGATGGAGTTCACGTAATCGGAGTGAAAGTGCCTGGAAATTTTCTTCCTGTTCTATGAGGGTAGTAATATCACGAACAACTAAAATGAGATCATTCGTTTCTGGATTAGGGGATAAGCTAACCTCCAAAAAGCGTTGTATTCCATTGGCTTTTGCAATAATTCGTTTTAAATCCGAGGTGTCGGTTTCAGTGGTCGAAAATTCGTGAATTCGTATCAAACTATTATCGGAAAAGCGCTTGAACTGAAAACGCTCTAAAACTGAAGCTTCATCTAATGGAAGAGAAAACGATGCTAACAAATCTTTACCCGCCGGATTTTTATACACAATATCAAACGTTACATTATGAAGCACAAAGACAGCATCCCCTAAAAGTGAAAGAACAGAAACGGCAAAGTGTAAGTTTTCTTTGATATTGGCCTCGTGTTTAAAAGAACTGAGTGCCATTTTAATGGAAGCCAACAATTGCTTTGGGTCAACCGGTTTTTGAAGGTATCCGAAAGCCCCGATCTTTTCTGTGTCATGGAATATTTGATCGTTATCGTAGCCGGTTAAAAATAATACCGGAATAGGATGAATTTTTTGGACGAGTTCGGCGGTTTCCACACCGGTTAAAGCGCCATCAAGCCGGATATCCATCAAAATTAAATCCGGGAAAACCGATTCGTTTCCTAATTGTTCAAGAAGGTCTTCGCCACGTGCAAAACTACCGAAAACAGTGTAACCAAACTGTTGTAGATGCAATTGTAAGACTTGTGCAGCAAGAATATCGTCTTCAACTATGCCAATTTGAACAGTTTTTTCCATTATAATTTTAAACCAGTTATAGAACTATTACTGAAATAATACAGATTGACGTATCAACTGTGCGAATCTACCTTACATTTAATTTTAATGCATCATAAAATTGTCTTTATACATCAAAAAACTGCTTTTTTTGGAAGTTTTTTTAGATTTTCATTAAAAAGCATAGACAACTAATTTTTTTTTGATTTAACCATGCTTAATTTTGCCGATATTTATCATTACCCCTGAAAAGCCACCAAGTTTAATCTCATTTATGAAACTGCTGAAATCACTTCTGGCTATTGTATTTGTTTTTACTGCACTTGCAGGTTCATCGATTGCGCAAACCGGTTATTATCGTTCCGTTGTTGCTGCTACAGGCGATTGGTCGGATGTTTTATCATGGGAGTATTCGACTGATAACGTTTCTTTTGGTGCCATAACAACAGAAGGATATCCGGGAGAGTTGGGAATACCTACTTCCGTATTAATCCAAGATGGTGACGAAATTATTTTAGATGTGAGTCCGGCAAATGCAGTTGCTGCTTTAACCGTGGGTGGAGGTGTCTCGGGTCAACTTCGTTTGGGTAATGATGCCACAATTCGGGCTTTAACAGTTAATTCATCGGTAACTATCGCTTCAGGTGCAACCATAAACGCCAACTCTAATGCGCTACATACTCTTTCTATTGGCGACGATTTAATCGTAAGTGGAACTCTAGATGCAAATACGAGTGCTACGCAAGCTATAAACATCACCTTTACCGGTACAACTTCTGAAATTTCCGGTGCAGGAACGATAGAGTTCAACGACATCACATTTAATCATACTGGCACTACAACGGTGAGTTCGGGTTTTACCGTAAATGGAAACCTTGTTATTTCAAATACAGGAACGGTAAATGCCGGAGCCAATACTATTTCTGGAGTTGGGGCTACTAACTCGTTTACCATGACCACCGGTGCTTTTGAAATAGGAGGAACAGCAACGTTTCCAAGCGGATTTGAAACCGTAAGTCTAACAGGTGGAACGATTCATTATTCGGGTTTGACACAATCCGTTGCACATCAAGATGGTGATGGAGATCCAATTTCATACAATAACATTCGATTTTCGGAATCTGCTGGTGGTACAAATACAAAAACATTTGGCGGAAATACCGACATCAATGGTGCGGTTACTATTGAAGCGAACGTTGAATTTAATATGGGTTCGAATGCATTAACGGTTGGCGGTAACTGGATTCAAAATGGAACGGTAAACTATACGGTGGGTACATCGAGCGTAACCTTCGATGGAAGTGGATTTCAGCAAATAAATAATCCGATTAATGGTGATGGAATTGAGTTTTATACACTTACTGCAAACGGTGGCGGGGTTATTAGTATTGGTTCGGGTAGCACTACATTTATCAACGATGATTTTACAGTTACAGGAAATACAACTATTAACTCGGCATCCAATGTGTATGTCCGTGGTGATTACAGCGTGGCTGCTGGAAGTTCATACACTCAAACCGGTGGATTAATTGTTTTTGACGGTTCCGGTGCTCAAGCTGTAGATGTCTCCAATTCTTCATTTATTAGTATTTATTTTGATAATGGTGCTCCGGCACAAAAGACCATAACCGGAAATGTAAGTTCAACCAACCTCTTTTTTGTGTACAATGATGCTGACGTAACCGATGCAGGTCCGGGTCAATCACATACATTGGTGAATTTACGCGTGGATGGGTTAATTGATTTTCAGGGTACCGTTACCAGTTCTGGTCAGCTATATGATGGAAATGATAACAGCTTTGATTTAGGTTCAGCAGATTTAATTACGAATGGTGGTAGTGTTGATCAAAACGATGCAGTAACTGTAAATGGTGATGTAACCATCAACTCGGGAACATTTACCATCGAAAACGGAGCTTCTTTAACCGGAAACACCAATGTATTTACTATAAATGCAGGTGCTCGGCTTGACATTGACGCCACCAATGGTTTCCCCACCGGATTTACAACCTACACCTTAAGTCCGACTTCCATTGTTTCTTACACGCTGAACGGAGTGCAAACAGTTCGTGGAAATTTGGCATATGGTGAATTAGAATTGGGTGGTGGTAGCGTTAAAACCTTCGATGGTCCGGTTACAATAGCTGAATTTTTGGATTTGAATAATGGTGTGGTGGTGAATGCATCTACATTCACACATACCATTCGTGATCGTATTTATAATGATTCAGGTTCTTCATTTACCTCAACCGGAACGGTAAATATTTTTATTAGTGATGGTGCTAACTATGAAGTAATCGATCAGGGAACCTATACATTCAACAACCTGACTATTGATACCGATTTACAAACAGGCTCGTATCTATATGATATTTCAGCAAATTTGACGGTTAATGGTAATCTATCCTTACTAAACAATGGTGGTGATGCGCTCAATGTAGCCATCATAGACATGAACACCTTTACGTGTTCTAACGACTTTGGTGATGTATTTACGTTAGGGGATCATCTTGAACTTCGAACTGCAGGAGAAACAACACTTCAAACTTCATTAAATACGTTTGCATCGAATTCTTTTAGTGTTAATTCGATTGTCCATTACAATGGTGCGGGAAATCAAACCGTAACAAACATCATTAATCCATATGGAAAACTACAATTTAGCGGCGGTGGAAATAAAACAGCATCAGGAGCCCTCAATGTTGATGGAGAAATTTTAGATCGAGGTGGCGCCTATCTATTTGTTTTAGGGAACTTCACCCACAATTTTTCAGGTGATTTCTCTTTTGATGGCAATAACACAACTATAGGAACTTCAACGGTTGTTTTTGATGGAACAGATCAATTAATTCGTGATGTAGGGAATCCGGGAACCTTAGCTTTTTTCAATGTTACTTTCGGGGGTACTGGCACCAAAACCCTTGACGATAATTACAATATAGATGGTTCTGTGGTAATTAATGCAGGTGTTACTGTAGATGCTTCTTCAAATGATGTGGATGTTTTTCTTGCCAGAAACTGGACAAACAGTGGAACGTTTACACAATCAACCGGGGAATTTTATTTTGATGGTACAGCCGGAAATCAAAACGTTTCGAATGCAGCAGGTTCGAGTTTTGGGAATGTGTACATCCAAAAACCATCAGGAACACTTAGAGTTACATTAACCAGCGATATTACAATTACAGGTTCATTAATCGTAACCACGAATAACGAATTCAGGACAGGTACAAATGATGTTTATGTTGGCGATGATTTAACATTTCAGACAAGTTCAATCTGGACTCAAAATGCCGCTTCGATTCTGTATTTAAACGGAACAACATTACAAGAAATTAACGTTGTTGAACCTACAACGGTTTTCACGAATATTACCTTCCAAAATAGTGGTGAAAAGCGAAACGATAACAACCCGATGAATATTGATGGGGATGTTATCATCGAATCAGGAAGTACGTTTAACTCACAAGGTTATACCATAACAGTGGCCGGAGATTGGACCAATAACGGCTCATTTATGCAAACGGGAACCGTTCAATTCGATGGTACTACCCAAACAATCAATGCTTCAACATTTAACAGAGTTCAGTTTGCAAATACAGGTACAAAAACATTGGGTGGCGGTATAACGGTAACCGATGATTTAATTATTGATGCAACTGTTACATTAGATGTGAGCGCTTCTAATCACCCAATAACAGTCGGAGATGATTGGACTAATAACGGAACCTTTAATGCAAGAGCCGGAACGATAACCTTTAACGGGGTTACAGGTGTTTTAACAAGCGGCGGTTCGAGTTTTTATACGGTTAATTTTAATAAGAATGCCGGCCAGATTATAAATTTCGCCGATAATATTGACATTAACAACTCAATGAGTATTGCATCAGGTGAAGTTGAAATGGATGGATTCGATCTAACTCTAGCAGGTGCTTTATCTATTACAAGTGGAGCTGTATTAGATGTAAATAACGCCGCTTCTGAAATAACATTTGATGCTACCTCAGGTACGCATTCTATTACAACTGCTGGCAATGCTTTGCGTACGGTTACGATAAATGCACCGGGTGCAACCTATAATTTGGGGGATGATTTAACACTGCAAACGAACAACAGTTTTACCTTAACGGATGGAACGTTCAGTTTAAATACAAACACAATGACCCTTCAAGGTACCGGCGATGTTATCATAAGTGCTGGTACGTTTGATGTGGATGAAGGTGCTGTGTTACAAATCCCGAACAATCGAAGCATAACCAATAATGGTGGAGTTTTTCGAGTGGTTGGTCTTGCTGGAGACCCGGCTCGTGTTCAGCGTCAAGGTGCAACCGGAGGCTACACGATAACGCAGACAGCAGGAACGTTTCACGCTCAGTACTATGAGTTTTTAAACACGCAATCGAATGGAATAACGATTTCCGGCGGAAGTATAGACGCTACCAATAATTTAAGTAATGGTACATTTTCAAATGGAACAGGTACTCAATATCTGAACTTAACGGGAATCACCATAAGTGGAATCATAGCCGATAATGTGATTTTTGGATCGGGACCAACGTATAACGTCACCCGAACTTCAGGAACAGGCGCAATCACTTTTGAAGATGCAACGGGAACACTTGCAGGAGAAGCATTTGAAAATGATGGAGGTGCTTTAATTAACTGGACATTCCCGGCTGGAGTATATTGGGATGGCGGCGGTGATGCCCTTACGTGGTCGGATGATTTAAACTGGAGTGGTAATACAAAACCGGATATTGGCAGCAATGTTTATTTGAATCATGATAATGTTGCCGCAACCTACTCTGTTCAAATTAGTGCTGAAGATGCTAGTGCAAACCGATTAATCATTGATGCACAAGCAGGAAACCCTATCACTTTAACGGTAACAGGTGGTTTTGACCTAACAATAGCTACCAATTTACAAGTTGGGGCTTCTACAACTTTGGCCATGAATGATGCTGCATCTATCATAACGGTTGCGGAAGCTTTCGAAAATGCCGGAACCTTAA
Organism: uncultured Chitinophagales bacterium; assembly: GCA_964541325.1. Lineage (GTDB taxonomy): Bacteria > Bacteroidota > Rhodothermia > Balneolales > M1805 > M1805. The sequence goes on from CAZIQX010000053.1 coordinate 8,631, forward strand.
ATTTTTCAGATGGATTACTTCGATTTAACGGTACAACGGGTAGCCACTTGTTAACTTTTGGTGGCAATGCTGTGCATAACCTTGAAATTGATGCAAATGGCGCTCTTTATACATTGGCATCAGCTTTAGATGTAAACAATGATATCTCCTTATTAGACGGAACCTTGGATGTTTCGACTAGTAACTTTGCAATCACAGTAGGCGGCGACTGGAGCAATGTAGGCCTTTCTACATTTGAGGCTCGCTCAGGAACGGTTACGTTCGATTTGGGTGGAACTACAACACAAACAATATCCGGTGGACCATTTTACAATCTGACTTTAACGAATGGTACGGGTTCCGGTACGGCTACCAAACAGCTTTCAGGTAACACAGATGCCAACAATACAATCAGCATTGGGGCAAATACCATTTTAGATGCGCAGACTTTCAATTTATTTGTTGGTGGAAACTGTACCAACAATGCTTCCACATCATGATTTAATCAAACGTGAACCGGAACCATAACTTTTGATGGCGCAGGCAATCAAACCATTGATAATGGTACTTTTGCAACCACATTTAATAACATTGCTTTCTCAAGTGGTGGTACCGTTACATTGGCAAATAATTCAAATGTAAATGGTAATGTACAGGTAAGTTTCTCAGTGGGTACATTTAACCTCTCTACATTTACCCTAACCGGTGTTGGTGGCTCAAATTCGTTTACAGTTGCAGGTGGTTCAACCATTCAAATTTTTGATAATAATTTCCCAACCACGTTTGAAACGATTGATTTAGCATCTAATTCAACGGTTCAATATCGAGGAAATGGAAATCAGGATATTTATAATACCACGTACGGAAACCTGACATTACTTCGAAACAATGCCGGAAATCTCCAAACCAAAACAGCGCTTGGCGATATTATTGTTTTAGGCAATTTAACAGTAAATGATACCGATACTGAGTTTGATTTAAATGGCCATAAACTCACATTAACGGGTAATTTGGCTTTTCCAGTCGGTGGAAGACCTATCGTTTGGGGGGGCGGAACAGTAGAACAAAACAATACTGCTGATTTTAACTTTGATGCGGATGTTACTGAATGGCCAACGTTAATCTTAAGTGGATCAGGTACCAAAGATTTAGCAGCTAATATTAACGTAACCGGTGATTTAACGGTACAAAACGGAGTTAATTTTAGAATAAACGCGTTTACTGTAACCGCTACTGGAGGTGTTCAAGCTTTTACAATAGATAATGGTGGGTCCATGCAGGTTCAAATTCCTGCTGCTACTGGAGTCGCTTTCCCGACCGGATTTGATACCTATGGTCTTGGAGTAAATTCAACCGTTACCTTAAATGCGGCAGCAAATCAAACCTTGTTTACCGGTGTCACTTACGGAAATCTGACTTTAGGCGGTGGCGGAACCACAACATTAGATGGTGATTTAACTGTTTCGGGAAATTTTGCAGGTGGTAATGTAATTCTTGCCGATAATAACTTCGATTTGTTTTTTGCAGGTAATGATATTCAACTCAATAATTATACAGCATCATCCGGTACAACGGTTACATTAAATGGTACGAGTCAAACCCTGAGAGAAACAGCAACGAATACGTTCAATCTTCAAAATATTGTTTTTGCTGGGTCGGGCACAAAAACGCTTACAGATAATGACACCTATGATGTAAATGGAAACTGGACGATAAATTCAGGTGTTACGGTCGATTTTAATCGTAATATGACTTTTTCGGGTTCATCATTTACTAACAATGGTACATTTAATCATACTGCCAATACCATAACTTTTGATGGAATCGGTGCTCAAAGCATAGTTACAAACGCAACAACAACCTTTAATGCCCTTGCATTCTCGGGAGGATCAACTAAAACCTTTACAGCCGCAGGTGCAGATATCAATGGAAATATTACCATCGATTTTGGTTCAACATTGAGTCTTGGTTCTTTTGATTATACGTTAGGCTACAATGGGACAGGCTTGGTTGTAAATGGAACTCTAAGTTCATCAAATGCCAATATCACTTTAGATGGTCCTAACCCAAATATTCCCGCCAATTTTGTAGTGAATGATTTAACCTTGAGTACTACAGGTGATGTGGATATGTTAGGGAATTTAGATGTTAACGGTGATCTGACTATTAATCAGCAATTGGATGTAAATAATGCTGCTTATACACTGAACATTGGCGGTGATTTTATTAATAATGGTACGTTTAACGATTTTAATAGTAGTGTTACCTTTGATGGATCCGCTGCAGCGGTTACGGTTCAAACGAATGGAGGATCCTTTTACAATTTAACCTTAAATCCTTCTGTTGCAGCCGTTTATACATTAACATCTGCAAGTAATCAGGTGGAAGCGGGATTGATTGTCTCTGCTAATGCAACCTTAGATTTGAATAGCAATTTGTTAATTTTAGGCTCCAACATTGCAGCCGGAAAAACAGCTA
>CAZIQX010000053.1:11097-16078 GCA_964541325.1 uncultured Chitinophagales bacterium
AAACAGCTACTATCAATGGAACTCTTACCATTGATGAAAGTGCCATTTTACGGGTTGATAATAACAACACAGCGTACTCAATTACGGTAAATGGTACCTTAAATGTGGTAGGTACAGCTATAAATAACGCCACCATTACCAGTATTAATCAGGCAAATAATCGTAGAACAGCACTTACTATAGGCGCAACAGGTACTATTGCAGCCAGATATTATTTGATAGAATATCTTGATACAAATGGTTTGGTATTGACGAACGGTGCAACAGTTGATGCTACCAACAACTTTAGCGATGGTGCATGGGCTAATTTAGTAAACGTAGCAGGTGGCCCATACTATTATTTGACCACGAATAATGTGGCAATACCTGGAACGATATCAAATGTAAACTTTGGCTTTTCTGGAACACCTACACCGGGAACACATTATAACGTTCAACGTGGAGCAGCAGCGCCAAGTACTATCACGTTTGGGGGCACAATTAGCGGAACATTGGGCGGTGAAGCTTATGAAGATGATTCTGGTAACCGAATTGATTGGCCGATTCCATCGAGTGCGACGTGGACTGGAAACTTTGATACAGATTGGAATCAAGCTGCAAATTGGAGCACCTTATCAGTTCCTGTTTCAACCACCGATGTAACTATCCCTCTTGTTACAAATAATCCAGTTATTACATCTGCGAATGCAACATGTAAAGACATTACGATTACCAATGGAGCATTAACCATTCAAAACGGTTTTGATTTAGATATCACAGGAAACTTGGTCATAGGAACCGGTGCTAATGCGGGTGCATTAATCGTTTCATCAACAACGAGTGAAATAAGTATTACAGGAAGTTGGACTAAAGGAACCAATGGTATTTTTACCAATGGAAGCTCTACAGTTACCTTTAACGGAACTTCGGGTTCGGTTACTATAACTCCGGGAACAGCCGCTTTTCATGATGTTGTATTTGCCGGCGCAGCTACCTATTTAATTACGGGAACTACCATTGATTTCAACGGCGATGTAACTATAAATGATGGAGTGTTTAATCCATCTACCAATAATTATACAATTACAGTTGCAGGTGATTTGAATAAAGCCGGTGGTACTATGAATAATGTTACCAATGGTGTTTATGTGTTTGATGGTGCAGCTCAACAAATCACAGCCGCTTCTTTTGATCAATTAACAATATCGGGAACAGGAATAAAAACATTCAATGGTTCCATAGCCATTAATGATAATTTGATAATTAATTCAACCCTAACTACAGCAGTAGGCGCGGTTTTAGATATTAATGGTACGGTTACCATAAATTCTGGCGGTACATTTAATAATCTTGGCGGTGGAACACATACGGTAGCAGGAGCAACATGGACAAATTCAGGAACGTTTTCCGGTACAGGTACAATTCTGTTTGATGGTGGGAATCAGACCATTAATGCATCGGCATTTGCTGCAATTGAATTAGCTGGAACGGGTGTAAAAGTCTTGGGTGGTAATCTGACATTGACCGGAGACTTGATGCTAAGAACAGGTTTTACTCGTCTTGAATTAGGAACCTACTCCATTACCCATTCAGGTTCAGGAACCATGACTGTTGAAGGTAATCAAACTATTTACGTAAATGGTTCGGACAATTTCCCGTCAGGATTTGCTAGTTATGTACTTGATGCAACATCAAATGTTTACTATAGAAGTACATCTAACCAAACCATTCGAGGTGGAATTTCTTATGGAAATCTGCATTTGAATAACGCCAATACAAAAACCTTGGGTGGAAATATCATTGTTCAAACGGATTTGAACTTTAATGATGCAACTCTTGATGTTTCTGTAAACAATTATTCTATTAACATAGGTGATGACTGGAATAACCAAAGTACAGGTTCATTTACGGCTCGTTTGGGAGATGTGATTTTTGATGGGTCGAATGGTGCTGATGTGCAGGAAATTAACTCCTCATTAACAGGTACAAAAACGTTCTACAAACTCACATTAAATAAAACAGCAGGCGATGTTCGCGTTGATGATCAAAATCTTGTTGTATCAGATAATTTGACCATTTCAGATGGGAATTTTAATGCCAATGGTTTGCAAGTAACAGTTGGTGGATCATTTGATAATACAGGCGGTTCGTTTAACCAAACAGGTACCTATGTATTTGCCTCTACTTCAGGGAGCGAAATGATTCGAAGCAACGGTTCTAAGTTCTTAAATGTAACCATTAACGGTTCTGGAACTACATTTACGGCTCAAGATAATTTCACAGCCAATGGCAACTTTTTACTAACAGCTGGAAGGTTAGACGCCAATGGAAATCAAATTCAATTAGGTGATGGCGCCGCCGATATCATCACCATTGATGGCACACTTGATATTGATGCTGATGGTATTTTAGCCCTTGGAAATGGGGTTAACATTACCATAAATGGAGGTGGACAAATCTTTGTTGTGGGCACATCTGGTAACCCTGCTAAAGTTACACGAGCTACTACCGGAACCTATGCTTTCTTAGTAAATGGTACAATACATGCTCAAAATTACATTTTTGAGTTTATGGATGCGAGTGGAATTCAAATATCAAACTCAGGTACAATAAATGCGACTAACAATTTCAGCAATGGAACCTTTACCAACGGAGTTGCAGGTGGAAGTTTTCTACGAATTGAAAACACGCAAACACTCACTATTGATAATGTAAGTTTTCCCACTAACCCGGGTGGTGCAGCATCTAACGTAACTAAAATATCTTCATTATCAGGTGTGCTTACGTTTACTAATGCATCCGGTGTTTTTGCAGGTGAAGTGTATGATGATGACCCCAACGATTTGATTGCTTGGCCAACGCCAATTGTGCTTACTTGGGTTGGAGGTACAAGTACTAATTGGTTTACGGCATCAAACTGGTCGGCTAGTTCCGGTCCTAATATTGTACCTACAGGTGCCGAAAATGTGGTAATTGGAACAGCAACTAATCAACCAATTATTAACACAGCAGGTGCAATTGTAAATAATATCACGATAAATAGTGGTGCTGTATTAACCGTAAACACGGTTGCCGAACCTGGTAATGATTTTACCATTCAAGGTAATTTAACTCTAAACGGAACCTTGAATGGTACTAGTGCTAATGATACAATTTACGTCGCTGGTAGCTGGACTAAAGGTGGTTCAGGGGTCTTTACACCAGCCTCAGGACGTGTGGTTTTCAATGGTACATCAGGAGCACATACGATTAATAATGGTGGATCGGGATTCCATAATTTGGATATCAATGCCACAGCATCGTACACCTTGGCGTCAAATATGGTGATAGCTAACGATTTGAATATCGTTAGTGGAACTCTCGATGTTTCCGCAACCAACTATGCCATTACTGTTGGAAACCTCTGGACAAGTACAGGAACATTTACTCCAAGAAATGGAACGGTAACACTCACACGTACAACTGCAGGTTCGGTAAACCTGAATAACAATGCTTCTGCTTTCCATAATTTGATAATAAATGGTGGCGCATCAACCATCTTTACATTGAATACCAATAACTTAACGGTGAATGGTAATTTAACTGTAACAAATTCCACGCTAGATTTAAACAGCTTGAATTTGATAATGGGAGATGGTACAGGCTCCGATGTGCTAACTATCAATGGTACGGTTCAGGTTGATGCAAACGCACAACTACGAATGGGGGCAAATTCAACTGTTCAGGTACAAAGTGGGGGTACTTTTAGTGCAGTTGGAACTGATGCATCGAATGTAGCAACTGTGACTCGAAATTCTACTGGTACTTATACTTTTATTGTATCAAGTGGAGCTACAATTGCAGCTCGTTATTACAGTTTCGGCTTTATGGGTGCTAATGGTATTCAGGTGCAGGGTGGGGCTACAATAAACGGAACCAATAATTTTTCAGATGGTACATTTACAAATGGTACATCAGGTGGACGTTACCTCGAAATCTTAAGCCTAACAACCAATCATGTAGCTGCAAATGTTGTGTTTAATGCCGGCCCAACCACAAACGTGCGAGCAACAAGTGGAACTGGTAATTTTATTGAATTTGAAGATGCTTCGGGATTACTAGCCGGGGCAACCTACGAAGATGATGATGCCGCTCCTACTACAGGTGCAGTTCGTTGGTCGTCTACTTCAACAACTTACACATGGACAGGAGCAATCAGTACCGATTGGAATGTTCTTGGAAACTGGGATGATGGTCTAGGTGTGCCACCGGTATTGCCCGATAATACCATTGATGTTGTTATCCCAAATGTTGCAAACGACCCTATTATCTCAGTCGCTGATGCCTCTGCTAACAGCCTTACCATTCAGGTAAGTGGATCTTTGATTGTTAATTCAAACAGAAATCTTAATGTAGCTGCAAACTTTACAAATGGTGGAACATTTACCATTTCAAATGGGTCAACATCAACACTATCTGTAGGTAATAATTACTCAAACTCTGGAACAGTAACTTTTGGCAACGCATCAACAGTTGAATTAACTGCTTCTTCAGGTATTAAGTCGTTAGCTTTTGGTGGATCATCATTGAATAATCTCACTTTAAACGGTGCGGCAGTTTTCAATTTAACATCTAATTTGGATGTAAATGGTAACCTCACGATATCAGCTGGTACTTTGGATGTAACAGCAAGTAACTATCAAATTAATGTTGGAGGAAATTGGAGCAATTCTGGAACGTTTACAGCACGTGCCGGACGCGTAATTTTTGATGGAACAGGAGCTCAAAATATTAGTGGAGGTGGGTTAACAGCAGCAAAACGATTCTATAATTTCCGAATTGCTAAATCGAATACTGCAACCTTAACTTCTGATGTTTATGTATCCAATAATATCGAATTAAACAGTGGTAGTTTAAATTTAGGCACAGGTACTTTAGAAGTTGTTGGAGCATGGACTAACACCAATGTTACGGTAACTCCATCAACTAGTACGGTTGTGTTATCTGGTTCTAGTTCAATAGC
>CAZIQX010000054.1:0-12918 GCA_964541325.1 uncultured Chitinophagales bacterium
TTTTAATGATTAGAGCAGTTAGCCAATCATCGTTTATTCAAATGGTTGAGTTGATTAACGATTTTAAAAATTATTTTATTAAGCACGATCAACCTGTGTATGAAAATCCATCACCTGGAAATAAAGAAGGTGGAATAACAACCTTGGAAGAAAAATCTTTGGGTGCTATCCAAAAGGGTGGCAACGCAATTATAAAACAAGTGCTTAGCTATGGTGACCAGGTTGAGAAGGGAGGACTTGCTTTAGTTCAAGCACCGGGAAATGATGGTGTTTCCTGTACGGCTGAAGTTGTTGCTGGAGCGAATTTATTGTTATTTACGACCGGTCGCGGTACACCCTTAGGATTTCCGGTTCCTACCATAAAAATATCCACCAATACCGAAATCTTTCAAAAGAAACCTAACTGGATCGACTTTAATGCCGGACAGATTGCTTATGGCGAAGAAACATTTGAACAGGCAGAAAACCGTCTTTGGAATTACCTGTTGGATGTGGCTTCAGGCTTGAAAAAAACGAATAATGAAAAAAACGGATATCGTGAAATTGCCATCTGGAAAGAAGGCGTCACCTTGTAATAGGAGTAAAACATGAAACACCAATCCACCGTGGTAACGGTACCCACATTAAATAAAGACTTAGTACAAAAAAATGAGCGACCCGAACGAATTCTAATGTTTGGCACAGGTGGATTTCTGCGCGGATTTGCCGCAACATTTGTGCATGAGGCAAATGAACGAGGTGATTTCAATGGCTCAATTGTTATGGTTCAATCCACGAATTCAACGCGGGCACAACGGCTTAACGAACAAGATGGCCTGTTCACAGTACTTGTAAAGGGTATTCATGATGGTGCGCTGATTGAGGAAGAAGTCGTAATTCAATCCGTAAGCAGGGCTGTTATCGCACAACATCAGTGGAGTGAATTAGAGGAAATTGCTAAAAATCCAAACGTTGAATGGGTAATTTCCAATACCACCGAAAAAGGATTAACCATTCAGGGCGAACACGAAAACATAGACGGAATACCAAAAACATTTCCCGGTAAACTCTGCAAACTCATGTACATCCGATTTAAAGCTGATTTGCAAGGCTGGACCATTATTCCCTGCGAGTTATTAACACAAAATGGGTTGGTTTTGCACAAATTACTTGTTGAAGTAGCTAAAAAGTGGCGGTTAAAAAAAGAGTTTCTTGAATGGATAGATTTAAACAATCAGTTTTGTTCTTCTTTGGTGGATAGGATAATTCCTGGTGATCCAAATTCGGAAGAACAACATCAGTATGAAGAAGAGCTTGGATATAAGGACGACTTAATTACTGTTTCTGAGAAGTATCGGCTTTGGGCAATTGAGGGTGATGATAAAACGTATGCAAAACTACCTTTTGTTCACAACGAAGAAGATATTGTTGTTAAGCCTGATATTAGTTTATATGCCGTTAGGAAATTGCGTCTGTTGAATGCCACTCATACGATTATTGTACCTTACATGATTTTAAAAGGAAAGGAAACCGTTGCTGAAATGATGTGTGATCATGAAGCCGATTCCATGATTAAATCTATTCTTTTTGAAGAGTCAGGCAAAGTATTAAGCATTCCTGAATCAGATATCTTTACATTTGGTCATCAAGTTCTCGACCGATTCCGAAACCCATTTTTGAAGCATGAACTCCAACAAATTGCTTTTCAAAGTACATCAAAATGGATAAATCGAGTACTCCCTTTAGTGGATGCTTATGTTGATAAGTTTGGCGAGCTGCCAAGAATGACTATTCGTGGTTTTGCCGGATTATTACGCTACAATCAAGCAGTAAATACTAACGATACACTTAATGGTAAATACGGTGCTATTCGTTATGAAATACAGGATGAAAATTGGCCAAAATATCAATCGTTTTGGTCGGAGTACACGACGTCAAATCGTTTAAATGCTTTATCAAAATTCCTATCAAATAAAGAAATATGGACGGAAGATTTAACACATTTGCCCGGTTTTGTGCACGCCGTTGCTCAGGAATTAGATCTAATTATCAAGGCTGAAAAATGACACTAGCTGCTTTTCTTTTACTATTGCAATTGAATCCAATTGTTTTCCTTTTAGGTGGTCAATCGAACATGGATGGTGCTGCAAAAGTGGATTCAACAGATGTTCACTTTTATGAATTACCTGAAGGTGTATCATTTTGGGAAAACGGCAAAAAGCTGAGTAATCCCACAGAAAATAGACGAATTGGTCCGGAATACGGAATTGCTTTAGAACTTAAAAAACTCTATCCCAATCGCGAAATATGGCTGATTAAGCGCGCGGTAGGTGGTGTAAGTTTGTATGCATGGTCACCATTTTGGAGCAAACAAAAAGCTGATTCTACCGGAAATGCTTGGGCCGGTGATTTATATACGTCCTTAATTGGAGATGTCAATCAAATTGTTGCTCAACAAAACGTTGAATTTGGCGGTCTTTTCTGGATGCAGGGGGAACGAGATGCGAAGTTCCGATTCGCAGCTGAACGCTATCAAAAAAATCTGTACGATTTATTGCTACACTTTCGAAAGGAAACAAAACCAAACTTACCCTTTATTTTAGGCCGGATTAATCCTCCCCCAACGGATCAACCTTTTGTCTTAACGGTAAGGAAAGCTCAAGAATCATTTGCAACAAACGACTTTCATACCGCACTCGTCTCAACCGACGATCTACCCAAAGAATCCGATCGGTTGCATTACAATGTGAAAGGTGTTATTCAATTAGGTGCACGTATGGTTCAAGCTCTTGACTCATTAACCCAACAAAAACTGCCGAATTGGAAAGGTGAGGGCATTCCTGCATCCTATTGGTCTTCTGCAGATCAATCCCTTCAAAAAGCCATGATTCATAAAGCTGAGGGTAAACGACCTCTTGTAGTTGTGGTTCATACATGGCGTGGCGATTGGTCTCAATGGGAAGGAGCTGAGTTTTTGCAATTGGCAAAAGAAAGAAATTGGCACTTCATCCATCCTGATAATCGCGGTGCAAATGACAAGCCCGAATCTGTTGGTTCTCAATTAGTTATGGACGATATGGAATCAGCTGTACGCTTTATGTCGCAACTTGCTGATGTTGATTCGGAAAACATTTTCCTAGTTGGAGCTTCAGGGGGTGGCTTTGCATCCTTACATGCGGTTTCAAGAGTTGCCATACCGTGGAAGGCAATTTCTGTGTGGGTACCCATAGCCGATTTATCACTATGGCACAAAGAATCGGAAGAACGAGGCCAGCCCTATGCAACTTTATTGGAACAAGCAACCGGTGGAAAGCCGGGTCAATCGTTTGAAATTGATGCGGAATATGAACTTCGTTCGCCTATCACTTACTTAAAAAAGACAAAATTGCAAGCGCCTCTTCATATCAATGTTGGCATTGAAGATGGTCATAAAGGTTCGGTTCCTATTTCGCATAGTTTGCGAGCTTACAATGCCCTAGTCGATGAAAAAGATCGGTTTACAGATGCAGAAATCGAAATGCTAACAACGGAAAAACAAATTCCTAAGTCCCTAAAAATCTATCAAATAAAAAATGAAAAATATGGGAAATGGGATATTCTTTTAAGAAGACAGTCGGGACTTGTAACACTTATCCTATTTAATGGAGGGCACGATAATCACGCACCAAGTGCCTTTCAGTGGTTTGATGAATACGTTAAATAAAAAAAGAGTCGCTTGTTAGGGCGACTCTTAATCAAAAAGTTTACTTTAACAGCTTCAGAATTTCATACTGCACATCCACGCTTTTATTTTTGGCATACCAAGTATGCAATTGTTTATAAAATTCATCGCGTGGCATAGATGGATTGGCTTTAAATTCAGCTAATAACTTCATGGGTTCGGCAGGCTTCGGACCCCAAACTCCTACTTCATTCAAATCATCCCCTTTAAGAATAATCACTTTAGGAATCGAACGGTTTCCGTTTGTCAGATAAGCATCCATAATCTCAAGATGTTCATCTCTCAGAATCAATTTCAACTCAATATGGGGATTAAGATTGGCCATTTTTGCAATAGCAGGTAGATTTTGAGCAGCATCACCACACCAAGCTTCTGTAATTGCAAGAATTACAAAACGTTCTGAAATCTTTGAAACAGCCTCAACTACATCTTCTTGTAATTCAAGAGTTTTGTCTAAACGTTGCATTCGGGTCCAGTTCAAAACGGTGTACTTTAGCATGGTCTCAGAGTGGTCAGGCCCGGTAGTTCGGTTTTCAGCAACTAATTGTTCATTTAACTTCCAATACTCTTGCCATGTCATAGCAGAGTCAATTAACTCTTGGGTAATCAGGGTTTCGGTCGTTTTCATAGATGAGGTATGTGAATATTTCCTCAAATATACACAGATGTAGAGGTCTTAAAAGGTTTTCAACCCGACAAACACAGACATTTATAGGGTAACGCTTTTTGAGAATCACTTGGGCAAGCCCCCGATTCATTCCATTCACCGGGGTCAGGCTGCTTCGGGGTCGTCGATTCCTCATCCGTGTATGCTCGTCCGAAAATCGGCCTCGCATACACCAAGCCCTTCGCATCCTTCTTGCTATATCCGAGATTTTTCACGCTAATAAGCGATACAACAAACTGAGAACACTTAATCCGACAAAGGAAAACGACATTAGATATTTAAGTCGCATTACGCCTTCATATTCTTCTTGCTTTCCGGTGAGTTTATTGAGCCTAAAATAAGAGAGTGTAACCGGTATAAATCCGAATACAAAAAATGAAATTCCATAAGAGCCATATAGTTGAGCCAATGATACACTCAATAAAACGATACCTGTACTATTCAATATCCAATACAGCTTTATTATTCCGCTAAATCCATAGTTAAGCGCAAAAGTGGTATCGCCACGAGCCGCATCTTCCTCTAATTGAAATATCTGAGAAACAGGATACATGGCTGTTAACATACAGGCAACTCCTAACGCGGCCAAATAATGGGGGAGACCCGGTTCTAGGCCTAAAGCCAATATGGCCATTAAAAATGAATTACTTCCTGTACTTATACCAATCGTTAGTAAACTCAGCCAAGGATGCCCTTTCCACCGACCAATGGGTGAGCTGTAAATCCAAAATAGAAAAAAGCTCACAGCATAAAAGAAATGGAAAAGTAGGGATTCGTGTATTAGAATCAGCCATCCTAAAAACATGAGTCCTAACGATGCCCATCGCATCCAACCTTGCATCTTGGGTGGTTGTTTAAGTCCGCCTACTGGACCTTCATCTTTATCCCAAAAAGAGTTAAATGCAGTCGCACCGCCAAATAAAAAAGCATGAATTATCACAAATACAACGAAAAAATGATTCCAATCAGGTTCTGATACAAATAAATGAGCAACAAGGTAAGGAGCTGAAAGAACCCCAAACATGTAGGGAAGTCGCAAATGCAATAAAAAACTTCGCATAAAAAAGGTTAATCAAATATAAATTGTAATTTCTACCCAAGCTACATGATATCAGCAAATGAAAAAAAGTTCGAAAAAAAATAATTAAACAAATTAATAAGTCTCAAAAGTAGCTATGCGTTCTAATTCCAAAGAATGTAACTTTAATCGTGCAAATTCTTGATTCATCCACATTTTTAAAACTAAAATGGAACCACGAAAAACGTGTTCGTGAGCGTGTTCGCCCAATTTTAGACTTGCGTGAATCAGGAAAAAAGCATCCAATTTTAGATTTCTTGTTTGATTATTATTCGTTTCGTCCCGGATTGTTAGAACGCTATTCATCAGGTTTTGAAACTATGTTGAGTGGTGATATGGTCGATGTGCCTCATCACGCTTTATATAAAAGAAGTGAGCAAGGGTGGCAGATGGATTTGCGTCAGTTTCCAATGCACCGCTACGATTCACTTTTATGGCTCATAGATTTACTCGAACAAACTCAGCAACGAGAACCGGTGTTTAGCTGTTTGGGCATGCATGAATGGGCTATGGTTTATAAAGAAGAACATCACAAACGGCATCAATTACCCTTACGTTTATCGGCTGAACAAACACAGGCAGTGGTAGAATCCCGCCCAATACGTTGTACCCATTACGATGCGTTTCGTTTTTTTACCGCTGAAGCTCGTCCCTTAAATCAAAATCAACTCACCAAAATAGAGCGTGTTGAGTTTGAACAACCGGGTTGTATTCATACCAATATGGATGTGTATCGTTGGGCGTTTAAATTTTATCCTTGGATTAATTCCGAGCTTATCTGGCAAGCTTTTGATGTTGCCTGGCAAGCACGATGGGTTGACATGAAAGCAAGCCCCTATGACCTATCGACATTGGGTTATCAAAATATTTGCATAGAAACCCGTGAAGGCGCCGAAGAATATGTACGCGAACAAAAACGTCTATACGCTCTAGCAAAACCTATCAGAGAGCAACTCATTGTTGAATTAAAGTTGTTGGCTTCAGAAGTAAAAACAGCAGAAGAACAATCTGTTAAGGGGTTAGTTTTAATCCGCTAGCCCAAATAAAACGATTTATATTAAGTTGTCATTGTCATTGTCATTTCAAGAAAAGCCGCCCTATATGTGAATTAATGGCAATAAAGTCCATAAACTGTCCACTGCTTAGAACATAATATTCAAAAATTGTTCAGTCTGTTAAACAAAAAATATTAAAAAGTGTTTAATGCATTGAACAATTTAGTATCTTCATTTTAGAAAGATTTAGGATTTCTATGCAAGAACTCATCGACATTTATTTAGCAAAACAAAAAAGGCTGAAGTCCTTACCGATGCGAGATTTCACTCAGACTATTGAGTGGAGCGACAGATTGATTGGCATTAAAGGGGCTCGTGGTGTTGGTAAAACAACGCTGATGCTTCAGAAGCTAAAAACTTTGAATCTACCTCCGCAAAAAGCCATGTATGTTAGTTTGGATGATTTATGGTTTTCGCAGCATCGTTTTATTGATTTTGTACGTCAATATGTTCTTCAGGGTGGCGAATTTCTGTTCGTTGATGAAGTTCATAAATATGAAAACTGGTCTCAGGAGTTCAAAAATTCGTACGATACATGGTCTGAGCTGAATGTGGTATTTACGGGCTCTTCCATGTTGCATATCCACGATTCCCGCGCCGATTTAAGCCGACGCGCAATGATGTATCACCTCCATGGATTTTCATTTCGAGAATATGTGAATGTTGTGTTAGGTACTAATTTTAAGGCATTTTCATTGGATGAAATTTTAACTCATCACCAAGTGATAGCGCAGGAATTAACGCAACAGTTCAAGCCACTTTCAGTGTTTTCCGAATACTTAAAACAGGGGTTTTATCCGTATGGATTAGAATCTAAAAACACGTATCTCGCCCGGCTAAAGGAAACGGTATTGTATGTGCTCGAAGTTGACCTGGTTCAACTGAGAAATATTTCCGTTGCGCATATTCATCAACTAAAAAAGTTGTTATATGTATTATCGCATCAAGTGCCATTTAAACCAAATACGGTTCAACTAGCTGAATTGATTGGGGTTGCACGGAATACATTACTTGGATACTTAAATTACTTAGATGAAGCTGAACTGATAACCCAATTGTATTGTGAAGGTAGAGGCGACAAACTGCTTCAAAAACCCGACAAAGTTTATCTGCAAAATCCCAATTTAATGCATGCTTTAGGCGGTAGTAATGTCAATGTAGGTAAAATTAGAGAAACCTTCTTTATCAATCAGTTATCAACGGTGCACAAAGTTAATTACGCCGACAAAGGAGATTTTTTGGTTGATGATACCTGGCTTTTCGAAGTAGGAGGTCATAAGAAAACGTTTCGTCAAATTGCCAATGAGCCAAACTCATTCCTAGCGGTAGATGATGTTGAAATTGGCTTTGGAAATAGAATTCCTTTATGGTTATTGGGCTTTTTGTCTTAAGATGGCAATCGCTTAAATTATTATATAAAGTATAAAAATATCGAAATATTGTTCAATAGGCTGAACAATTATTTATAAAAATTGTTTAATGCATTGAACAATTTTGGAAAATGTGTCTAACGTTAATTAGTAATGCAGAAAACGAAAAAAGGCACGGATTCACATGTGATTCCGTGCCTTTTTATTTACTAATTCGATTATGCGAATAACTGTTTCATCCGGTTCATTACATCCTGAGCGGTAGAGTAGGATGGAAGTGGAATCATTTCATCGTGTTCAATCCAGGCATCAATTTTTTCAACTAAGGTCTCTGAGATTTTTGGAATAACGGTGATTCCCATTTTTTTGAGCGCCGCAGCATTACAATACTGTTCATATTGATGCTGAATCGGAATCGTTAACAACTTTTTGCCCAAATACATAGCTTCTGCACAACTTTCAAAACCAGCAGAAGTCACCAAACCCTCTGCCCCTTCAAGACTGTTCAGGAATTCTTTGTTGTTAACAGGAATTAATAGTATGTGTCCTAATCGTTTACGCTCATTAACATTAGGCGAAAAAATGTGCCATTCACGTTGCTTTAGCTTTCCGAATACATCCACTAAAAGTTGTTCGGGAAAAGCAGGCAAATAAACGGTAATGTGATTTCCATGATACGGGTTTAAGCGACGCACTTCTTCCCGAATAATCGGTGGCATAATGAAGTCATCGTATTGTTCGAAGTGAAACGCAATGGATTCATCACAAGGGGCATAATGCTTCATCACAAACTCAGCAATGCGCGAGATTTTTCCGGGGCGTGGGGTTTTTTCAGATGCAAACGCCGATTGATGACTCATACTTAACGACGGTACTTTTTTTATTCGAGCAGCCCATGCTGTTACCGGTTCAAAATCAGAAATGACCAAATCGTATTTTTTTACGTCCAAATTTACTGTGTCGCGCAAATACGTAATTAAATCGAGTTCACGAAGTGACTTTGAAATTGAAATTCCGCCATGACCATATATAAAACTGATACCTTTACATTTGTAGGTAATAGGTTGGTCAATATGCAACTTCGAATTATATCCACTAATTAGGATATCCACATCATACTGTTCCATTAATGCGGGTAGTATCTCTCTTGCTCTACTTACGTGTCCGTGTCCAGTGCCTTGAATGCCGTAAAGTATTTTCATTTTAAAAAGGTTTAAGTTATAAAGTGTTGGGTTTAAGCGAGCTTTTATTAAAATTGTATAAGTTGATAGGTATAAAGTGGGAGTTGGGGATTTGTGAATGCTGATCTATCATTGATTTACTTTTAGCTATCAGCCGATAGACTTCAACTTTCAGTTTTAAATCCTTCTAGCTTCAAACATGAATTGCTCGCACTGTTTAGCATTTTTACCGCCTCAAACTTCGAGCATTGTTCCAGTTTAAATCGCAAGTACTTCTTCCATTTCTACTTCTTGCTCTTCACGAATTTTAGCCTCAAGCAATGCAATTTCCTGCTGCATTTTCCATTTTCTGAAATCGAAAATATTCCATTGGTCTTCATGATATTCCAATGCCGTTAGGTTTTCGATCCAGTCGCCTGAGTTTACATAAAGAACTGAGCCTTTTTCATTTTCGAATTCACGAATTTTAGGTTGATGAATATGTCCGTTAACAACTACATCAAACTGATTTTGAATAGCTAATTCCATGGCGGTCATTTCAAAATCATCGATAAACGAAACCGCTTTTTTTACGCTGTCTTTAATTCTTTTGGATAATGAAATACGTTTTCTGCCAATCAAATCGAGACCCCAATTTACCAGACGATTCAGAAGAATGAGAATATCATATCCTACAGCACCTAATTTTGCTAGCCACTTGGAATGCTTCATAGTAACATCGAACACATCACCATGGAAAATCCAAATACGTTTACCGTTTTGATGAAGCACCATTTTATTACGGAGATGAAAATTCCCAATGTGAAGGGGGGTAATTTTACGCAGCAACTCATCGTGGTTTCCGGTCATATAAGTAACTTCCACACCTTCACTCACAAATTGAAGAAATTTTTTGATAATCTTCATGTGAGATTCCGGCCAATAAAACTTGCGGAAGTTCCAGATATCGATGATATCACCGTTTAAAATGAGATTTCTGGGTTCAACAGAGTCAAGATATTCGAGGAGTTCATTCGCGTGGCAACCGACAGTGCCAAGGTGAACATCGGATAGGATAAGCGTATCGAGTTTTCGTTTCATTACACCTTCTTTTGGTTTCCGAAAACTCGTTACTGTTTGTTATGATTTGGTTTATAGGATGTTAAATCTGTGTTATGAAATAATGACCGAATTGTTGGTTGAAAGGGGATGTTATCATTAAATGCATTAGTGGCGTAATTCTTTTAATAACATTCGCTCTTTTTCTGAAAGAGATTCGGGCAATGCATAGCGAATTTTTACATATAAATCACCAAATTCACCAGTATGATGGTATTTCGGTAGCCCAAAACCTTTTAAGCGCAAACTACTTTCCGGTTTACTGAGTTCCGGAATTTTGAGATTTACTTCACCCTTAAGCGTCTTTACAGAAATGGTAGTGCCCAAAAGTGCATCCCAAATGGGTATGCTAGCAATATGAGTTAAATCAGCTCCATTTCTTTCCTGATTTGATCTGAGTTGCGTTTTGATGATCAATAAAATGTCAGCTCCATTAGGTCCGCGTCCTTTTAATTTTAATTTTTTCCCGTCTTCAATTCCTTTAGGAATTTTCACTTTCACTTGCGAACCACTTAAAATAACGGTTTTTTCTGCCCCATGATAAATATCGTCTAAACTGACTTCGAGTACAGATTCAATCGTCTGAGTTTGTTCGTGTTGTTGATGTCTTTGTTGTCCAAATCCATTTCCGTAGCCCTGACCAAACCCTTGATTGCCACCAAATCCACGTGCACCCATACCACCAAATAAGGTTTCAAAAAAATCTGAGAAGCCTCCACCGCCAAAGCCTTGAGCCCCAGCAAAGGGATTTCCACCACCCCATTGTTGCCAATTGTAGGCATTAGGGTCGCCACCCATTTGCTGATATTGCTTCCAATTTGACCCTACCTTGTCGTACAAATTTCGTTTTTCAGGATCCTTCAGTACTTCATAAGCTTCCTGAAGGTCTTTGAACTTTTCTTCTGATTGTTTATCACCGGGATTTTTATCGGGATGGTATTGAGCCGCCTTTTTTCGATAAGCGCGCTTAATTTCCTCCTGTGAGGCCGTTTTAGGTACTCCAATAATGGCGTAATAGTCTTTGTAGTTCATAATTCATTTGTTTTTTTTATTCTGAATTCATCTATTCAAAATGTGCGCCAAAACAGGCAATTATGCAGAATTGACGGAGCTGAAAGATTGATGATAGTTGATTGCTGACTTCTGATTTGGTGCAAAAAGCAAAAAGTCTAAAGCATTTTAGTTTTGCTTGCCATGAGCCCATGAGGTTAATCTTAATAATCATCAATCAACAATCTCTCTTAAAAATCTTCTTGCAAAAAGTTCGCTCAAACCGTATTGTCTGCTTCTTTTAATTGATTTTCTCTAGTATTACATCAACCTACTATCATGTCAGATTCAGCCAATCAATCATGGAATCCATTAACGTGGAAATCAAAACCCGTTCAACAGTTACCTGCTTACCCCGATCAAGCACGATTAAATCAGAAATTTCAAGAACTTAAGTCGCTTCCTCCATTAGTAACTTCATGGGAGATAGAAGAACTAAAATCAAAGTTACGTGCAGTTGCTAGCGGTGAGGCGTTTATTTTACAAGGCGGCGACTGTGCCGAATCATTCGATCGTTGTACAGATACCACTATTGTGAATACTCTTAAAGTGTTACTCCAAATGAGTTTGGTGATGATTCATCAAATGGATATTCCGTTGGTTCGTATTGCGCGATTGGCCGGACAGTACGCCAAGCCACGCTCAAACGATACGGAAATGGTAAATGGAATAGAACTCCCAACCTATCGTGGCGATTTGATAAACGGATATGAACCAACTTTAGAAGCACGGACACCCAATCCTGATAGATTAGTTGAAGGGTATCAACGTGCGGGTTTAACCTTAAACTTTTTGCGCTCATTAACAGAATCAAGCGGTTTTGCGGATTTACATCACCCGGAATACTGGGAGTTGGATTTCATGAAAGAAAATAAATACGCTCAGGAGTATGCAGAAATGGTGAAGTCCATCACCAACTCGATTCGATTTGTAGAGTCGATTTCTCCGAACCGGATTTTATCGCTCAAGCAAGTGAATTTTTATACATCACATGAAGCCTTAAACTTATACTATGAAGCAGCACAAACCCGAAAAGTGCCTCATCGTGAAGGATTTTTCAATCTTTCGGCACATATGGTTTGGTTGGGTAATCGAACTCGTGACTTAAACGGTGCTCATGTTGAATATCTGAAAGGCATCCAAAATCCGATTGGAATCAAAGTTGGACCTCCTTATGAGGTTGATGACATTCTTAAACTTATCGAAACCCTGAATCCGAAAAATGAAACCGGAAAAATCGTGTTAATTTCCCGATATGGAAAATCTAAAATTGCCGATTTACTTCCACAAATGATTCGTGAAGTGAAACGTGCCGGTCTTCAAGTGATTTGGACCTGCGACCCCATGCACGGAAATACATTTTCAACGGACGATTCCATAAAAACCCGCAATTTCGACGATATCATCAACGAAATTAAACAAACTTTTCAAATTCATAAGGCAGAGGGCTCAAAATTAAAAGGTGTGCATCTGGAGCTTACCGGTAATAACGTGACTGAATGTGTAGGAGGAGCAACCGGTTTAGACGCTGATGCGTTAAAATACAATTATGAAACCTATTGCGACCCTCGATTGAATTATGAACAAAGTCTGGAAATGGATTTAAAAAGTATAAAAGATTTTGCAATCCAGCGAATGAAAGTTTTTGGGGATGCGAAACGGCTTTTTGCGGAAAAATTACAATTTTTATCTTCTCAAGAAGAAAAAATCGAAGATGAA
>CAZIQX010000054.1:12928-13300 GCA_964541325.1 uncultured Chitinophagales bacterium
ATGGAAGTCGTACAAAGCCGGATAAAAAAGCAGAAAAGGAACTCAATAAACGAAAAAATTTCAGCTAGTCTGACATTTTTTATTTGAACAACTGTTCAAATTGGCACCTGCATTTGGTTGGAACAGATTTTGGCAGTTCGGTATCAAAATCAACATCAACAAAAACTAACCAATCAGGAAGCCCCTATGATTTACAGAAGTGTTCATCCCTTACATCGTTTAGCTAACCGTTATGCACAAACGACCAAAGAGTCAGCCAAATACCGGATAGCTGCCAACATTTTAGAAACAGCTGATTCCTATCATATTCAAGTGTTTTTGGCCGGATTTTCTCGTGAAAACATCCAAATCAAACTAGAAAATAATGATTTA
>CAZIQX010000054.1:13310-15855 GCA_964541325.1 uncultured Chitinophagales bacterium
TAAACGGGAAAAGCCACAAATTGAAGCCAAATGGATAAGCCGTGAAGTTCAATACGGCGAATTCGAGCGTCGTTTTACATTAGCTGATACCTTGCAAAAAGAAGCCATAAAAGCACAATTTGAAAACGGTTTGTTATCGCTAATCATCCCCAAAAAAGCAGAAGAACAGGCTCGAACGATAGAAATTAACTAGTCATCGAAAGACAAAAGCGAACCGGTTTTCCAATCATCCGGTTCGCTTACATTTAACAAGTACTTTACAAATTCCGTGCAATAGACGCGAGAAAAAACTCGTTTGGTAGCCAACACCTATCACTAAAGGAGATAAAACATGTTCAAAAAATCACAACAATTTTTAAGTGCAATAGCCGGATTAACCTTAGTAGGTGCTTTCGTCTGGTTTGCACCGCTAATAAACGGGGATACCATTTTTCAGGAACGTGAGTTACCCACAGAACTAACAGCGAATACCGAATTACGCAATCAAACTGATCCAACCGAAACCTTAAAAAATCTCAATAATGCTTTGGCTGCTATTGCTGAAAAGGCGAATCCTGCTGTAGTAACCATTAAATCCAAGCAAAAAGTACAATATCAGCGCATCGATCCATTTGCTCAATTTTTTGGAATGCCCGGTGGGAACAGAACTGAAGAACGCGTACGAGAAGGTTTAGGGTCAGGCGTAATTGTTTCAAATGATGGCTACATCCTTACCAATAATCACGTAGTTGAAGATGCCGATGAACTATTAATTGGGTTATTAAACTCAGATGTTGAACTGGAAGCAAAAGTTATCGGTACAGATCCTCAAACGGATATTGCTGTGTTAAAAGTTGAATCAAATGATTTGCCGACATTAAGCTTAGGTGATTCTGACCAGCTTCGTGTGGGAGAAATCGTGATTGCTGTTGGGAGTCCACTTGATGCCGGATTAGCACACACCGTAACTATGGGTATAGTTTCAGCTCGGGGTCGTGCCAATTTGCGACTAGCTGAATATGAGGATTTTATTCAGACTGATGCTGCGATTAATCCGGGAAATTCAGGCGGTGCTTTGGTTAACTTGAATGGTGAATTAATTGGAATCAACACGGCAATTGCTTCACGCTCGGGCGGTTATCAGGGAATTGGTTTTAGCATTCCAATAAACATGGCGCGAAATGTAATGGAGCAGCTTATTAAATATGGAAAAGTGACCCGTGGATACATAGGCGTTTACATGCAGGATATCAACCCAAAAATGGCCGAAGCTCTAGATTTAAGCTCTTCTGAAGGTGTGATTGTAGCTCAGGTTGAACCCAATTCTCCCGCTTCTCAAGCCGGTATAAAAGAAGGTGATGTAATCGTCGGTTTTGATGGAAATCGCATCAAAAACTCGGTTGATTTAAAAAATAAGGTTGCTGCTACAAAACCCGGATCAAAGGCAAAAGTTAGTGTACTGCGTGATGGTGATGCCAAAACACTCACTATTGTTTTAGATGAAAAAGGGGGCTCTGATGATGAAAAAACCACAACGGGCAGCGAAACTCTGAGCGAACAATTAAAATTTGATTATAAAACACTGAATTCAGAACTAGCCAGACAATATCAAGTAAAAAGCGACGTTGAGGGTGTTGTTATTACCTCAATTGATGCTCGCTCTTCAGCTTACAGAAATGGTTTACGCGAAGGAGATGTAATTCTCTCTGTAAATAAGAAAAAAGTGACTGATGTTGCATCATTTGAAAAAGAAATAAAGAAATACAAAAAGGGTGATGCGGTGATCTTCCGAATCATTCGGCAAAATGTAAGTTTGTATTTCGCTTTTGAATTTTAATTTCATAGATCCTCAAAACCCCTAAGCATAACACTCTAGATATCCCCAATATTTATAGTGATAAAAAGCCGTTCGGTGGAAGTCGGGCGGCTTTATTTTTTTGTTGTAATTGAATAGATTGATTCCATGCATCCAATTGAAAAAGAAATCCAAAAATTAACCAAAGACGAGCAACTTGAATTGCTAAGTTGGCTCATGGAGAAGTTCGGATCCTCCGAAACCGTGAATATCCCCGATTGGCACAAAAACGAGTTGGATTATCGACTCCAAAAAAAATCTTCGAATGACATAGAATATTCCAGTTTACATGAAGTGAAAGCAAAGTTTGGGTTGAAATAGTGAATAGTAAAGTTTCTCCTTTTGCTGAAAAGGATATTCGTGAGAGTGAAGCAGTTTATGAGCGTATCGACGAAGGAACTGGAAAATATTTTGTTCAACAAGTAAGCCAAGAAATGGAGGAATGGCTAACGAGTTATGGAATGCATCCTGTTAAATACAGTGGATTGCATATATAAATTATGAGGCGTTTCCCTTGTGCAATCTACTCTTTAGTTGATAACAGGGGAGTTTATATTGAAGCAATTCTTGATTTAATAAAGAATCCAAAGTTTACATTAAAACGACTGACTCAATCGAAATAATGTTTTTTTGGAAATGAATTTCCCTCATCTTCTGTTTGTGTTTGGTATCTTTCCCGATTGAATTCGATAACCTTTTGTAGCAAAACTG
>CAZIQX010000055.1:0-9857 GCA_964541325.1 uncultured Chitinophagales bacterium
TCGGATGTCGGATGTCGGATGTCGGATGTCGGATGTCGGATGTCGGATGTCGGAATTAACCGGAAGTAAGCAAGAGTTGCAAAGTTTATAAAAGCTAACCGTTGAAAACCTACTTTATACCTTTACAACTTTAAACCTTTACAACTTTTTCTAATTCCTTACTCCTTTTTTTAAGCCAGTTTTCTTTCCATAATTTCACGAACCAACTGAGGATTAGCTTTTCCACCAGATTTTTTCATCACCTGACCAATAAACATACCCATCAATCCTACTTTTCCGGATTTATATTCTGCAACTTTATCAGGAAAAGCCGCAAGAACTTCATCAACAATAGGCTCGAGGAAACTAGTATCTGAAACCTGAATTAAATTTAAGCGCGTAGCGATTTCTTCCGGAGATTCATCACTTACAAGCAATTCATTAAAAATAGTTTGCATAGCAGATGATGAAATCGTGTTGGAATCTTTCATTGCGATAAGTTCACCTAAACGATTCGGCTGCAAGGTAAATTCTCGAATATCAATTGATTGTTCGTTTAACACACGACGCACTTCTGTTGTTATTACATTGGCAACTGATTTAGGTTCATTATGGATTTTCAGAACGGACTCAAAATAATCCGCAATGTATCGAGTTTCAGTAAGCACATGGGCATCAAACTCGCTGAGTTTCAATTCGTTACGGAATCGTTCACGGCGTACATCCGGCATTTCCGGCAATTCTGCACGAATATCAGCCAAAAACTCAGGTGTAACAATAACAGGCGGGATATCCGGTTCAGGGAAATAACGATAATCGTGCGCTTGCTCTTTTGAACGCATAGGACGCGTAATCATTTTATTAGAATCCCAAAGCATGGTTTGTTGGATGATTTTTTTACCAGCGCGAATTTCCTGTTCCTGCATTTGAATTTCGTAATTGATTGCACGTTCAACATTTCGGAACGAGTTCATGTTTTTCAACTCTCGGCGAGTTCCAAACTTTTCCTGTCCTTTAGGACGAATGGAAACGTTGGCGTCACAACGTAGTGAGCCTTCTTCCATATTTCCATCACAAATCTCCAAATATTGAACAATTTGCTTGATTTTCGTGAGATACGCATAAGCTTCAGCCGCATTTCGGATATCCGGTTCTGATACGATTTCGATTAGCGGTGTCCCGGCACGGTTCAAATCGACCAATGTATTGTATGGATCTTGGTCGTGAATAGATTTCCCTGCATCCTCTTCCATATGAATTCGGGTAATTCCAATTCGTTTGGTAGAACCATCTTCTAATTCAATATCAATATAGCCACCATAACAGATTGGCGTTTCGTATTGAGAGATTTGATACCCTTTTGGAAGATCGGGGTAAAAATAGTTTTTGCGAGCAAAAATGGATTTATCGGCAATTTTACAGTTAGTAGCCAAACCCATTTTAATGATAAAACGAACTAGATTTTCGTTTAAAACCGGAAGTGTTCCCGGATGACCTAAACAAAGTGGTGTAATGTTGGTGTTTGGCAATGCGCCAAATTCGGTAGATACAGGGGCAAATGCTTTACTTTTTGTAAGAAGTTGAGCATGAACTTCTAATCCAATGACCGGTTCAAAAACGGTATCCTCAGTAATCATGAAAACTTATTTCGGTTGATAATGTTCAGAATTTCGGCGGTAAATGTAAGAAGAAATTGGCTGTTTATGGGGTTTTGATTCAATTTGAATGATGATTCAATCCTTAAAAATTCGTCTTCAATCCAAAACATGAGTTCTCTTATTCAATGGTAATTTTTTACTATTTTTCGCCCCTACATTAATTACCAATTTAATTTATAGTTACATGTCACCCAAACGAATACTAAGCTTATTAAGCGTAATTTTTTCAATTACATACCAATATTCATTTGCGCAAACTTTGGTTAACCTTCAAACTGGCGCAATTGGAACGTATGCCAACATTGATTACAGCTTTACCCCAAAAATTTTAGTCAGGACTGAACTTGGAATGGATGTAGGATGGATTGGTGGCTCGATGAACGGTGGAACGCATACTGTATTTCAACCCGTTTTTAGCTTAGAGCCGAGACTTTATTCACATTTCTACAAGGGAAACAATGAAAATGGAGCATTCAACGGTAATTTCATTGCGTTAAAGACAGCTTATAGACCGGGGAATTGGGTAATTTCTACATCAAACAGAATTTTTGACCACTCCATTGCCTTTACCCCGACCTTAGGAATTCGAAGACCTCTAGGTAAGTTTTTCCATTATGAGTTTGGCTTAGGCTTAGGTTATGCCTATGTTTTTAATGACTTTGGAGATCATGAATGGCAGGGCACAGCCAATCTATTACTTCGAATTGGATATCGCTTTTGAGTTGAAACATACAAGTTGAACCATCGTCTTAACTCCCCCACTTAAGAATCAAATCAACCTAAACATGCGCAAACTCATTTTATACATCGCTTGTAGCCTTGACGAATACATAGCCAAACCAAATGATGACCTCTCGTTTTTATCCGTGGTTGAAAAGGAAGGTGAAGACTACGGCTATTCCCAATTTGTAGAATCAGTTGATACTGTTATTCTGGGTCGGAAAACGTACGAATGGGTATTGAAACATGCAGCTTTTCCCCATTCTGACAAGCAAACATTTGTTATAACTCGTACTCCCAAACCTAATGAAGGTAACATTCACTTTTATTCCGGTTCGTTAAAAGAATTGGTGGCAAACCTTAAAAAGGAAAAAGGAAAATATATTTTTTGTGATGGTGGCTCGCAGGTGGTACAGGCACTATTGCATGAACAATTAATTGATGAAGTAATCATCTCAATTATTCCCATTTTTGTTGGAGATGGTACACGTTTATTCGAGAATGGTCGGCCTGAACAAAAGTTGACTCTTCTCTCCTGTAAACACTATGAAAAAGGTCTAGTTCAATTACATTATCGATGTGATTAATAGTACTATCTCACTGCATTACGTTAATTATGACCAACACCTATTACTTTGACCTTGAATTTCATCAAAAGGATTTACCCAAAAAGTTAACGGGAATCGAATTTGATCAATGCCGTTTTGTTCATTGTGATTTTTCCGAAAGAGATTTATCTGAATCCACCTTTATTGAATGTGAATTTCATTCCTGTAATTTGAGCCTCTGCAGAACAATCAAAACTTCGTTTCAGCAGGTAATTTTTAGATCATGCAAAATGGTTGGTTTACATTTTGAACATTGTAACCGGCTAGGACTCGATTTTGGTGCAGAATCTTGCGTATTGGATCAAAGTATTTTTTATCAGTCGGTGATTAAGCATATGAAATTCATCCATTGCAGCCTCAAAGAAGTTGATTTTACGGAGACCCAAGCACAACATGTAGCCTTTTTAACTTGTGATTTACTTGGAGCAACATTTGATAAAACGCAATTAGAACAAGCGGATTTTCGCACTGCAAAAAATTATCGTTTACAACCATCACAAAACAATATAAAAGGAGCACAATTTTCTGTTCCTGAAGTCTTGGGCTTATTAAGTCATTTAGACATTCAAATTGGATAAGTTTCATTGATATCAAATATCAGTCAAAAAAGGCTGAATATGTACCAATTTTGTGATAGATTATATCGATTATCCATCTAATTGTTTTCTTATGCGTCTTACTTTCTTTTCATTCATAGTTGTGCTTTATGGCATAACAGCCTGTAACCAACAAGCATCCAAAACACCTACTACAAGTCTAGATTCTGTTTTAGTGGATAGCATTACAACAGTTGCTCAAAAAACATTGGGTGGCATATTAATGAAACAAGTTTCAGCAAACGGTGCCGTAGCAGCGCTTGAATTTTGTAATCTGGAAGCCTTACCTATAACCGACTCCGTTGCAGCCACTTACAATGTAACCATTCAGCGTATCGCAGAAAAAAATCGAAATCCCAAAAATTCTCTTAGCTCTGAATTAGACAAAGAAATTTGGGAAACCTATTTGAATAATGAAGCAAATGGTATTATCCAAAAAACAAATGAAAACGGGCACATCGTGTTTTACAAGCCTATAAGAATGGCTATGGAAACTTGCTTAAATTGCCATGGTAGTACTGAGAACATAAAGCCTCAAGTTGCGGAAAAAATCAAAGCATTATACCCCAACGATAAAGCAACAGGATTTGCAATGAATGATTTACGCGGAATGTGGAAAGTAACGCAAAACTGATTGCAGATTGCTGGAATTAGCGGTAAAAACAAAATGAATGCGCAGTACTATTACCTCATCATTCCGTTTGTAGTTTGAGGCTTAGGGCTTCAATCCTTTTAACTTCAGACTATCAGCTATTTTTTCACACGTACCATTGTTGGGTAATACAATGTATCGACCCTTGTCCAAATACCAAATCTGAGCAAGGAATACCTACTATCTTACGTCCGGGGAAAAACCCTTGAAACTGTTCGCGAACCTGTTCATCATAACGTTTATCATAAAATGGAAGTAACACAACATCATTAGCGATGTAAAAATTGGCATAACTAGCTGGTACAAATTCACTTCCATCAACCGTAGTTCCTTCAATTTTTGTAGTTGGCATGGGAATCGTTACAATATCAAAGGGTTTGCCATCTAAATTGGTGGAGGATTTCAAAATCTCATAATTCTCTTGAAGTGCACGATAATTGATATCGGTCTCATCATCCGTAATCATTGTCATGATGGTATTCGAATTTACAAATCGACTTAAATCATCGATGTGTCCATCTGTATCATCACCAGCAAGACCATCTTTTAGCCAAATCACCTTTTTCAGGCCTAAAAACTCTTTCAAACGGGCTTCAATTTCGCCTTTACTTAAATGAGGATTTCGAGTTGGAGTTAATAAAACGGATTCAGTCGTTAACAAAATTCCTTCACCATTCACTTCAATAGAACCGCCCTCTAAAATCATATCAGGGTTAAATTGTTGAATACCAAACGTGTTAGCCACAAAATCAGGAATAGCATTATCATCATCAAAAGGTGGATATTTTCCGCCCCAGGCATTATATCCCCAATTGGTTATGGCGTATTCATTTTTCTGATTTTTCACAAATATGGGTCCGCAATCCCGTGCCCAGACATCGTTTGTTTTTTTCAGATGAAAGGTAACCCCACCTTCTTTGATTCCTCTTTCCTTTAATAATTTCAGAACATGATTTTTCATGGCTTCATCATTCACAAATAAATGAACCTGATCAAATCCCATCATCGCCTGAATAATATCCAAATACACTTTATGAACTCGTCCAAGACGCTCATTAGGCCATGTATCAGGATTTTGAGGCCAATGTAATTCTGTTCCTGTGTGGGTTGTCCATTCAGCAGGCATAAAAAAGGAACGATGTAAATCTGATGACATGAATTTTGAAATTAGAAATTTGAGAGGGGCGCAAAAATACAAAGAAATTCTAGTCTGGAAACAAAAAAGCCCCATGAAAACTCATGAGGCTTCGTTCCCTCTCCCACTTGTTTAAACGGGCACTTCCTGATATTCTTTCAAAAATTTTTCAGCCATTTCCACATTTTTTTTCGAGCCAATAAAAATAGGAGAACGTTGATGAATGTCGGTTGGTTCAATTTCCATCACACGTCTTAGACCATCAGATGCTTTACCACCCGCCTGTTCGATGATAAATGCCAATGGATTACACTCGTACATTAACCGTAACTTTCCGTTAGGGTAGCTTTTGCTTTTGGGATAAATAAAAATGCCCCCTTTTAACAAAATTCGATGCACATCTGCTACCATCGAGCCAATATAGCGTGCTGAATAAGGTCGCATAGTGGCCTTATCTTCTTCTTGACAGTATTTGATATATTTTTTTAGTCCGGTTTCCCATGAATTATAAGAACCTTCGTTTATGGAGTAAAATGGACCCATATCCGGAATTTTCACATCACCATCGGCTAAGAAAAACTCACCGATACTTGGGTCGAGTGTAAAAGTAGAAACCCCTAAACCTGTTGTATAAGCCAACATCGTTGAAGAACCGTAAATCACATATCCTGCTGCAACTTGTGAAAGTCCGGATTGAATAGCATCATCAATTGTGGGGTAATCAGCTCGGTGAGACTTCCTCAAATAAATTGAAAATATAGTACCGATGGAGACATTCACATCAATATTGGAGGAACCATCAAGCGGGTCGGTGTACACAATATATTTACCTGAAGACGATTTTAGGCGGATGATTCCATCGCTTTCTTCGGAAATAATCATACAAACGTTGTTCGAACGACTTAAAGCTGAAATCATTTGTTCGTTTGAAAACACATCCAGTTTTTTTACTCGCTCACCGTGAACATTTTCAGAGCCCTCGAATCCTAAAATATTGGTGATTCCGGCTTTATTTACTTCTCTTGAAATGATTTTTGCGGCTAAGCCGATGTCGCGTAAAAGTTGTGATAATTCACCTGTTGCCCCCGGAAATCGGTTTTGAGCCGATATAATAAATTCCTCTAGGGTAATTAGACGTTCATTTTGTGATGCCATGAGCTGCGTTAGTTAGTAGTCGCTCAAAATTACACAAAAAAGCGCTTCCAAAATAAAAAAGGTTTATGTTTGACGTATTAGTTTTAAGCAAAACTTTTTTCTGAACACGTAAAGGTGTATATCAGAAAAGGTGTAGAGGTGTAAAGGTATAAGTTGTTAGGTGTTAGGTGTTAGGTGTTAGGAAAAGTTATAAAGGTTTAGAGAGGTTTACAGTTGGAGCAAGGTGTTAGGAATAAAGTTTTTTTGTGGAGTCAGGGGGCAGTAAGCGCAGCGCGGCACCTTCGGTAACTATATTCAGGGGTCAGCAAATCTAAAAACTGTGATTGAGTTCCTATTAGCAATTAACTTGCTTTCGGCTTCAACTCCTTCTAAGTTCACCCTTCGAGCTTTCGGCTTTTAGCTTCAATCTTTTCACTACAAAATATAAGAGCGTAGAAACGAACCGGGAATAATAGAGAGCTTTTCACTAGTGGTTAAGAATACACGTTTTTGCAATACCTGAAAGTCATTGGCTTCAACTTTATCAAGAATCCGCGCATAATTCAAACGTGCTAACCAAACAGGTAGTCTTGAATCACGATTTAACATAGCAATCCCTTTTTCGGCTGATCTATAGTATTCTCGAGCTCGGTCAACCTGAAATTTCAAAAGTTTACGAATAGCGGGAGTTAGTTTTCGTTCAAATAAATCAGCCTCTGTTACGCCAAAAATCTCCATTTCATCCTGCGGTAGATAAATTCGATTTCTCTCCAAATCTTCTCCAACATCACGAATAATATTGGTCAATTGCATAGAGATACCCAAATCTACGGCATATTGCAATGCTTCTTCATTTCGATAACCAAAAACTTCAGAAGTCATTAATCCTACAACGGAAGCTACCTTGTACGAATAATCATACAGCTCTTCAAAGTTTTGATATCGATTCTTGTATAAATCAGTAAAAACGCCCTCAACTAATAAAAGTGGATGCTCAACACTTAGGTTATATTCAGAAAGGGTATGCGCAAGCGCCTTGAAAATAGAATTTGTAGCATAACCCGATTCAAAGGTTACACGAATTTGTTCACGGATGATGTCAAGTTTTCTACGAATATCATCTAAATCTATTTTTTGATTGTATTGTAAATCAATCGCTTCATCTACAGTGTCATCTATGTATCGGCACAAGGCATAAATGGCAAAAATAGCTCTTTGCTTGCGATTGGGAAGAAATCGGGTTGCCAAATAAAACGTTTTAGCATGCTCACGAGTAATTTTTCGACAAAACGAATACGCATCACGCAGCTGTTCGTCCCCTACCTCAGCTATTACAGCTTTGTGTAAGTTGGTTCGCTCATAGAGAGGGCGTATCGTAAATGTTTTGGTTAATTCCATTGGATTTTCCTCGTTAGCTTAACTATTTAACCCTTAAAAGCAAGTTCGTTCTGAAAGCGTTCCCAATTTGATGAATTTTTTACTAATTTACTGTAATCAAATAAAATATTTTAATGGCAAGTGCTTATTAGGAACGGGGCAAACCATGAGTAAAAAAATCACGATTTATGATGTAGCTCAACAGGCCGGAGTAGCGATTTCAACCGTATCGCGCGTGTTAAATAAATCCCCTTATGTATCAGATGAAACCAAAGATAAAGTTGTAAAAGCCATTAAGGAACTCCAATTTCGCCCGCAAGTAAATGCTCGTAAACTAGCAAGTAAAGAAGCTCAAACCCTCTCAATTGCAGTTCCTACGTTTACTACGCCATTTTTTAATGAGGTTCTTAAAGGTGTAAAAGACGAACTTAATCATTTAGATCTCGATTTTATCATTTACAATTTAGGTTCATCGAATCCAAAACAAAATCTGCTTAAGTTTTTAGACCGCGGTACTCCTGATGCGTTCATGATATTTTCCATCGAAATCGATCAGGAAATTGATGATATACTCAAATCGTTGAATATTCCCATCATTTTAGTAGATACCAAACATCCTGATTACGATTATTTCTATTGGGATAATTTTAAAGGTGGCTATTTATCATGTCAACATTTGGCAAGACAAGGGTTTCTCAACATCGGTGTGGTAGATTCTATGGTCAATTCCGGTTTGGTAAAAGAACGGGAACGCGGTTTTATGCAAGCCATGTACGATTATAAAATTAAAATTCCGGCTACCAACATTGTTACAGGCATCACTAAAAAACACTCCGGATTCAGTGAGGAAGCCGGTTATGAAGCTGTTCAGTTATTGAACGAACAAAATGATCGCATCCCAGAAGCTATCTTTTGTGCCAATGATACCCTTGCCATAGGTGCTCTTCATGCCATAGCCGAACTCAACTTAAAAGTTCCCGATGATGTTGCCGTGGTAGGTTACGATAACATCAAAATTTCGCACTATGTTGGTCTTTCCACAATAGACCAAAAAATGTATGAAGTTGGTATGATGTCCGTAAAACGATTAGCTGAGCGAATTCGCCGTAAAGAATTACCGCTTGAACAAAAAATTATTGATCCTGAATTGATAAAAAGGAAATCAACCAATAAAAAAATCCTTTAATTTTCATTCATGGAAAAACTCGATTTCTCACACTGTATAACCCGCACTGATGTTGCGGGTTTTTCTGTTTACAGAGGTAAAGTACGCGATGTATATACCCTCTCTGACGATAAAATTGCCATTGTTGCCACTGACCGTATCTCTGCTTTTGATCACATCCTTAAAGAAGCTATTCCTTACAAAGGACAGATACTAAATTCGTTGGCAGCGTATTATTTTGAGCATGTGAAAGATTTGGTTCCAATTCACATTCTTGATATACCTCATCCTAATGTAACAATTGGAAAGAAATGCACACCCATTCCTATTGAAGTTGTTATTCGTGGATACTTAACAGGTCATGCCTGGAGAACCTATCAAAGTGGTTTAAGAACATTGTGTGGGGTTCAGTTACCCGAAGGCTTAAAAGAAAATCAACGATTTGAGCAGCCCATTCTTACTCCGGCCACGAAAGCGACTGAAGGACATGATGAAGATATTTCCGAAGAAGAATTGCTTCAGCGTGGAATCGTAAGCGTTGATGTTTGGGAAAAAGTTCGAAATTATGCATTTAATTTATTCGAGCGTGGCTCACAAATGGCAGAAAAACAAGGACTTTTGCTTGTTGATACCAAATATGAATTTGGATTATATAATGGCGAGGTTACCTTAATTGATGAAGTTCATACAGCCGATTCTTCTCGTTATTTTTATAAAGACGATTATGAAAAAACCTTCCCTTTGGGTGAAAAACCTAAGCAACTTTCCAAAGAGTTTGTTCGTGAATGGTTAATGGCACAAGGATTTCAGGGCAAAGATGGACAAGTGTTGCC
>CAZIQX010000055.1:9867-15847 GCA_964541325.1 uncultured Chitinophagales bacterium
CCATGCCCGATTCATTTCGTGAGGAAGTTTATCAACGGTATAAATCATTATATGAAACGCTTTCGGGTAGTTCATTTAAGCCTACTCCTACACCCGATTTCGATTCCACGCTAGAACATATACTCAGGAATGCAAAGTAACTGAAAGGCGAATCAAAACGATTCGCCTTTTTTATTTCTACAGTTTTTACCGTGTTTTACAAAACGAATGCAACATTCGCATAAGGCTGTGCGTAATGAGCGCTTAGCTTCATAGACGACACAACATAACACGACACACTATTAGAAACCCTTCTAATGTAACTACCCTAAGCCTGAACCGCTTGGGGTTTTCTTTTTTTCGAAATCAGGAGTTAATCAACCTGAAATAGTTCGGATAGCTGCAAAAAGAATTTATAGTCATGTGATCGAGCTTTTTCGACTAACACTTGTTTGGATTCAACTTCATCTTCTAATTGTTCACTTAAACGCATTAATGCTTTAAAATCCATTAAATCAATGGCATCAACAAATTCTTCTTTTAAATTCCTTGAAAGTTGTTCTATTTGATATTTAAGATGCTGAATTTGCTTTACCTCATCAGACAAAACGGGATCACTTTCACCACTTATTTTGATAGCATTTACTGAAACAGGAACTAATCGTTTAAGCACGTTTACCAACTGAATGTCTTTAAAGGGTTTATGTAAAAAACCATTGAATCCAAGCGTCTCTAAATCGGATTTAAACTCTTCAAAACCTCCAGCAGTTACAGCTACAACCGGAATAAAAGGCTTCATTTTTTTGATATATCCAAAAGCCTGTTTTCCATCCAAAACTGGCATGTAAATATCCATCATGATGATAGAAAAATCCTGTTTTTCAACAGCTTCAACAGCTTCTTTGCCATTTGTTGCTAAAGTGGTTTCAAAACCAAAATGTTTTAAGTAATCACTCATCAATTCGCGGTTTTCACGTTTATCGTCCACTACTAACGCCTTGCAACCCGATGCAACTTTAAAATTCCGGACTTCATCAAATGAGTGTTCAAGTATGGGGTCAGCCTCTTTATTACTTATTTCCATAAGTGGAACCTCTAACGTAAAAACCGAACCTTTCCCAAGTTCTGATTTCACTGAAATTTGCCCTCCTAGTAAATCGGTAATGCCTTTTGCGATGGATAATCCTAGTCCGGTTCCATCACTATAATTCGATTGAACCTGCTTAAACGGTTGGAAAATCTTGCCCTGCATTTCGTCCGGAATTCCTGTACCGGTATCTCTGACATCAAATAACAAGCGTTTGGTAATTTTATCACAATGTACCCAAATACTAACCATGCCCTTGTCAGTATATTTAATAGCATTCCCAATTAAATTGATTAAAATTTGGCGCAGTTTTTTGCTATCAGTAAGAATGTATTGAGGAACGTTTGAATCAATCAACGATTCAAAAACTAAGTTTTTACGCACTGCTTGAACCTGAAACATACTTTCCAACTCTAACATCATAGATGTTATATCTGTTGATTCCAGCACGATTTCCATTTTACCGGATTCAATTTTAGATAAATCCAAGATTTCGTTAATCATTAAAAGTAAATGCTCACCACTCGAATAAATCGTATTTAAGTATTTTTTCTGTTGCTCCTCCGTGGTTTGTTGTTTAACCAGTAAGCTAGCAAAACCTAAAATTGCATTAAGAGGCGTTCGAAGCTCATGACTCATGTTTGCCAGAAAAACGGATTTAGCAATATTGGCCTTTTCTGCAATATTCTTTGCCTCCAATAGCTCTTTTTCTGCAATTATTCGATTGGTTATATCTAAGCTGATACCAATTATTTCAACAAGTTGCCTTTGCTTGTTGATAATTGGAGTCAAACGAGTATCAAATATTTTATCATGAACTTGAAGAGTTACCACTTGAACATTCCCTGCATACACTTCTTGCAACTCAGGTAAATCCGAAAACCCTGCAAATAATTGATTTATGTGCCTAGGTTTAATCCCGTTTTCCTCTATAAACTCATCGGCGGCCTTACCCGCAAAAATGTGAAAGTTCAAATACTTATCTAGGGAAAACAATAAAACAGGTGCATTATTGAGTAAAAGTTGTAACCGCTGTTCTGTTTGATTTAGTAATCGGCTTGTTCGAATTTGTTCCGTGACACTAATTCTGTACCTCACCAAGAGCAAGCCCAACAAGGCAAAAATTCCTACATAGAACACTTGCATATACCAGGTAAAATACCAAACTGGAGTTACTGTAAACTGAATCGTATTGCTATTACTGATTGCGTGACCTCTTTTTACAGCTCTTAATTGAATGGAATACGCGTTAGGTTCTAAGTTCGATAAATTCAATATTGTTGATTGCGTAAACTCTGACCATCCGGCTTTATTAATGTTATATTGATAACGAATTTTATTTTGTGGGAAAATGTAGGAATGATACTCTATTACAATTGCTTTTCTAGAATCAAACGGCTCTATAAAATTGGGACGTATATACGTTAGGTCGGATCCCACTTGAACCGATTTGATAAATGGCGCCGGAGTTTGTCTATTTTCTTCCGTTGAAATGAACTGGTAAGCTAATCCGTTATTTGTTCCTATCCAAAGTCGACCTTGTTTATCAATTAATGAACTTCGATAATTGATGGTCATACTTGGTAAACCATCATTTAATTCAAACTCTAGCAAACTACCATCTTTGTAGGAAAAAAGTCCATTCTCAGCCCCAAGCCAGATATCGCCATTATCAGCTACGGATAGACTTCGAATTAAATGTGTGGGAAACTGTTCAAATCCGGGTTGCTTTTTTAAGCCTTGATTTGAAAATGTATAAATTCCGTAATTTGTTGCCATCCATATAGTTCCATACACATCAATATCAATCTGATGAGCAGCAAAGGACCCTAATTCATCAGCATAGAAATCAATTTTTTCGGAAAGTTGCTCAAAACGATTATTGATTTCATCATAACGATATAAATACGAGGAATCACTCAGGGCACTTAAGTACAAAAATCCATTTCTATCTTGTGCAAAATCTAGTGGAGCTGAGTGGATACCATCATCAAAATCATACAATTTTAATTCATCATTTTTATTAAGCTGATAAACGCCATTAATACTTCCACCAGCAATCCATATTCTCCCTTTGGAGTCTTCAAACATATTAAAAACTGATGGCGGTTGTGAAAGTGTACTGTTTGGCGGTAAAGGCAACTGAATTCGTTTATTGTAGGTTTTAGTAATAATTGAAATATGGCCATCTAAATGACCTAAAATTAAACGATCTTCGTCGCCCGAAACAGATAGAGCAATATCCGGTAAATTTTGAATTTTTGTAGACTGTACGGTACCATTTTCTTCTACATTTATTTTATAGATACCGTCATCGATAGAAGTATATATATTTCCATTTTTTTCTGAAATAAATTGAACAAAAGGAAATTCAACATCAACAGTTACATGACTAAAAATTGCCTCCTCCAATAGAAATACACCGTGATCACTCGTTATCCAAACATTGCCGTCATCATCTTCATACATGGAATTAGGAGTTGGAATTGTGATTTCTGCAATTTGGGATAATTGATTCACATCTCCATCTTTTGCCATAAACACACGACCATCCCGATAAATCACGACTAAATAGCCATCCCTTTTTTTTCCAACTACACTTATATAACCTTCTAAATGATAATCAGAAAAGCTTATAGTATTATTTGAATATCGGGCAGATTTTAAACCTAGATTACCCGCAATTAAAAATTCGCCTTCCTTTACTTGTATAATTTGATTTGCAAAGAAATTTGGATTTTTTTGAAGATAAATCGGATCAACAGTTCTGGAAAAAGCATCAACTTTAAATACAGAAACATGTTGATTAAATAATAAAAATTCGTCTTTTTTATTTTCAAAGAAAAAATAGGGATTGGTATAACTTTGAGTAATGTATGCCTCAGGAACAAAAAAATGAATTAAGGAATCATTCTTTTGTAAAGCTACACCACCAAACTCAGTGTACCATTTTCTTGATCGAGAGTCTTCAATAATACGTTTGGGGTAGTTTAACGTATTGTAAGAGTTCTCAGTGCTACTTTTAAAAATCTGTTTATTTAAAAAATTTGCTCCGTTCAATTCGGTTTGATGTACACCAGCATCAGAAATGATACTTAACGTTTGATCTCCATTACGATACACTTGTTTGATATAGGTAAATGGCAATCCTTTTACAGAAATAAATTTTTCGCCATCAAATGTTGCTACACCCTGATCGGTTGCTACCCATAACATTCCATTGTAATCTTGAGTAATGGACTTCGTTAATAACGTTGGGAGACCATCTTTTAGGCCATAGGAAGTTAGTGAATACGATTGTGCCCGGGCTTATTGAACCGATAGTAAAATACTCCATAAACTGACCCAGAAAAACCGCATAGAAACTCGAATTAGTCCCAATTGGCAACACGCAAACTGTCTTGTTGCAGTTTTGATTTCTCAATTAACGATTTCTTGTAATCAAATCCAAATGATGCTCCCTCCCATTCACCATACATTGGATTAGGGACGATAATAAAACGATTCCCAAACTCGTTTTTTAGCTTTTCTACCTCATTTTTTCGAGCTGAATTAGACTTTCTTTGAAAAATTTCATCAAAATCTCCGAGATTATCACCGATTAGTAATACTATTTCATGCGTTTTTGCAACTTGGGCTCTTCGTTGTGTTTTATCACTCGTACTTGATTTGGTAATCACATGAATATCATCAGCAAAAGGAATACCTTTTTCTTTTAGGTTTTTGATGGTTGCGGCTTTTTCTTCGTCGGTTCTGTTCGTGATATAAAACGGTTCAAATCCTAATTCAACAGCCTTTTCAAGAAAGGTTTTGGCACCGGGTAACACTTCAGCCTCTGCCAACTCAACCCATTCAGTCCATCCATTTGGAAAAACAACACCACGAGTGACGACAGCAGCTTGATAGGGTGAGTTATTTAGAACGGTTTCATCAATATCTAAAACCACGGCGCGTTTCACATTTTCAACAGGTGTTTTAAGTTGCTCCAATCGCCAAGTTGCCAGTTGATAAGCCTGAAGGTATAATGCTTTTAATTCTGCACTTTGCTGATACCAAACAACGGCTTTTTGATCCGGATGAAAATCACCTTTTTGTGATTCATTACTCGTATTTTTCTGTGCTACTCCTAATTGAACATTAATTCCTAATAGTATGATAAGCCAAACCGTTCGTTTCATCATTTTCGCCATAAGTATAATTGCTGTTTTGTGTTCATGTTCGTCACCTTCAAAACAGGAAGGGTTTTCGATTCAGTCGGGGAAAATAACTATTTCTGCAACGGATTCTTTACGATCTGGACTTAATTTTTTGAACTTTGAAGGGATTACAAACCCACTTGGTGTAAAAGTTTTGCAAAATGAAGAAGAAGTCCCTGTTTCATGGCGGGGTAACTCCGTCATGTTTCCCTTAATGCCACATGTTAAGCCATTAGTAGTTGTGGATGATATGCCTATAGAGCTTCCCTACTCAGAAAAAGGAAAGCTTTCCCTGATTCAAGATTCGGTTTGGGTTGCCGTTTATTCGCCCATGATTGGAAAATACGCTTCCAACCCACTTGTTTTTAACGTGTATGACAACGTTGAAGGAAATTGGATTCAACGTTCCTCAGCAATTCGTTTTCAACCTTGGATGAATATGGGAAATGGTTATGGTCATGGTTCTCAATATAATGTTCAACCTGAAATTATTGATACCCTAAACGCATCCGTTCAACGTGGTACGGTGATGTTTTCCATGCCCGGAATGTGGGAATTGCGATTTATTGTTGATGGGGATACATTGACAGGGCAGATTAAGGTAGTGAAATGAGAGGAAAAGCTAAGCTGGTGGACGCAAGCTCGAAGCCCCTAGCGAAGCAAAGTGATTGCTGATTGCTGATTGCTGATTGCTGATTGCTGATTGCTGATTGCTGAT
>CAZIQX010000056.1:0-266 GCA_964541325.1 uncultured Chitinophagales bacterium
TGATGAGATTCATCAGATGATCATTGCTCGTATCAGAAAATTGCTTCAACCGTGATACTGCTATAGTAGTTGTATTCTTGATTACGGGCACTTTCGTCATTGCGGGCACTACATATGTCGCAGGCGTCTTCTTTTATGTCTCAGGCGTCTTCGCCTCTTTTATGTCGCAGGCGTCTTCGCCTGTGACATCCCACACCGACGGTGGGTTTATCCCACGGACGAAGACGTCCGCGGGATACAGTTATATATCTCATTTATGTCTCTCT
>CAZIQX010000056.1:276-5435 GCA_964541325.1 uncultured Chitinophagales bacterium
GCCTTCGGGATTCGATACTCATAAAACGTTAGACCAAATTGTCCGCGGGATAAACGGTCCTCGAGAAAAAGTGACAACCCATTTCAGGCACGGTCATCATTTCTCATTTCTCATTTCTCATTAACTGCCACCACTCTCTTCTCCGTTACAATCACATCCAAAGGAATATCAAACGAATCCGAATCAATCGAATCAACCAAACAAGCATCATACACTACACCAATCTTCACCCCTTTAGCTTGCGACAAAAATCGATCATAAAAACCCTTACCATATCCCACCCGATTTCCGGACAAATCCGCGGCTAATAAAGGAACAACAATCACATCAAACGAAGTCTGCGCAGATGCAACCGTTGTCGGTTCCAGAATCCCGAAAGCCCCCTCTTCCAAATCATTCAAAGAAAACAACGGATACACCCCCATATGGCCTGTTTCGGAAACTTTAGGGACAAAAACTGCCCTTCCTGCATTCATTAAAACCTGCATCAAAGGTTTGGTAATAATTTCTCTTTTTGATTCCGAACCCACAAACATATGATACGAATGTGCTTCCTTAAACGGATAAATGTAACACAAACGGTAGGTAATCATCATCGAAAGATGATAATGCTTCTCATCATCCAATTGTTCTCGATAGGCTTTTGCTAACGCACGAGCATCTTGTTTTGTCATCCCAATCAATCTAACTAGTCAATCTGCTGAAACCGGTACATCACTCCAAAAATAGTAACTGATGCCCCTGAATGCTATCCGTAAAATCACGTTCTACCAATTTCTCAACCGACTGAACTCCATAGCGATTCAGATAGTGTAAAAAGCCAATTAAACGCTCTTGCAAATGATTATTCGGATACACGGAAGCATGCACTTTTCGAACACGCTGAATCGTTACTTCATCCTTCTGTTTCAAGGCTTTAAAGACCTTACCTTTAATTTTTTGAAGTTCATTTCCAAAACTGACTAAGGCCCGTTCAACCGTTTGTTCAAGCGAAGCATCAATATGTATAATCGCCTGTTTGTAGGCATCTGAACTAACGGTTACTTCATCCTGCCACTGTTGAAACTTAGCATCTAAATCGAGCGGTTGCAGACTATGCACCAACTGAGATTCCAGGTCTTCAATCCGTTGAAAATACTCACGGAAGCGAACCGGTAATTCATCCCAATACCTGTGAAACGGCTTTTCAATAATCGTAGCGGTTAAACGCGGAAAAATTACCGGCATTTCTAAGCCAAAAAACTCAAAATAAGTCTTCGTTTGTGCATAATAGGCAATCTCACCCGGACCGGCTACATAAGCCAAATTGGGCAACAGGTATTCCTGCACAATAGGACGCAAAAACACATTCGGCGAAAGCAAATTCGGGTTTTCCTCCACCTTAGAAAGCAGTTCAGCCGTTGTTAGTTGATGTGATTTTGCCGTCCAAACATCACTATCAGCCTTCCAATGCAACTTAATACGTCCATCCGTACAATTTAAAAACAAATTGGAGGGGTCGGTTTGAGCTTGGCGATGAAAAACCTGCTCAATCTTTGCTGACTGTGCTTCAAGTACGTGATAAGCCTCTTCTGCTTGAGTAATAGCTTTCGTAAAAACAGGCAGAGCTGCTTGTTTAATTTCCGGATGATCACTGCCAAAATACAAAAGACCAAATTGACCAAAAATGCGGTTAATCAAGCTTAAAAACGCCTGTTTTTGGGTGTTTTGGGAAGTAAAATCCTGCTCTAACCAAGTCTTTAACTCCTGCGAAAATTCGGTCGTACCTGAAGCTTGAAAAAAAGCATCAATCTTTTCGTGAATGGAATCAGGGAGTAACTCACGAGCAACTTGTTGTTGCAAACCGGAGACACGCTCAACATCAATCTTTTCCACTTTATCAGAAGCAGGAACAAAAACGTGATTAGCCTCATCAAAATCGTGGTCTTCATCGGCAACCCAAAAAACAGGCACAACCGTTACCTTATGAACCTCTGAGAGCTTTTTCGCTAGTTGAATAGTGGTGATGATTTTATAAGCGGTGTATAAATAGCCGCCGAAAAGACCAATTTGCTGCCCGGTTACAACGGTGTAGGAATTTTCATGTTCAAGATTGGCCAGATTTTGACGAGAGGCCTCGCTGAGTGGCAAGCCTTCTGAAAACGAACGAAGAAGGTGTACAAGCGTTTTTCTATCTATTGAAAGGGAGCGTTGAGGCGTTTTTTTGAAAACATCAGAGGGGAAACGAGAAAAAAATGGAGCAAGAGAGGGACTTTCTTTTACATACTCTTTAAATAAAGTGGAAAAAGGAAGCACCTCAATAAAACAGTGGTCAACTTTCACGCAAGGCCTTGTAATTTATTGATTTCGTCGCGGATGCGAGCAGCTTTTTCATAATCCTCAGCAGCAATAGCCGCATCGAGATTACGTTTTAGAGAAGCTAAACGCTCTTCTTGATTAGAAACGGTTTTAGGTTCCGGAACATTGGTAAACGCACTTTCAGCAGGAACCGTTTCACCTTTATTGAAATCGGCGGCTTCTGCTTGTATCCCGGCTTCCTGAATCACTTTTTCCGCTACGTAAATAGGGGCTGTAAACCGGATAGCTACGGCAACCGCATCACTGGGACGCGCATCGACCTCAAACTCGGTAAATTCATTTTGCAAGATGATCTTGGCAAAGAAGGTACCTTCTCGCAAATCACTGATTATCACTTCTTTAACAAATGAATTAAACTGCTGAATAATGTTGCGGATTAAATCGTGGGTCATGGGTCGGGGCGGACGAATATGTTCGAGTTCAAGGGCGATTGCCTGAGCTTCAAACGTGCCTATAATGATGGGTAAACGGCGGCTCCCCTGACTCTCATTGAGCACCAACGCATACGCGCCACCGCTGCTTGGGCTGGTTGAGAGACCTAAAATTTCCATTAAAATCTTTTCCAAGATGACAACAACTTAAACGTTTATAATGCGTCGGTATAAGTTACAGAATACAAGCCTAAACTTGAAAGACGATATTAAACGGATGTTTTTCATTGGAAACAGGAAAAAGCCGTCACTTCTTATTTAGACAGATTATAAATGAGCTCAAAGAAAGCTTATTTCGTTGGATTATAAGCGTTTTTTATTGACATTTCGGCTCCTTGAAGCTAATTTTGGCACGATTTTTAAACCGGCTTAAGAAATTATA
This sequence comes from uncultured Chitinophagales bacterium, assembly GCA_964541325.1. Lineage (GTDB taxonomy): Bacteria > Bacteroidota > Rhodothermia > Balneolales > M1805 > M1805. Next base: position 3,448 of record CAZIQX010000056.1, read on the forward strand.
CCTATGCTCGAGCAATACTTACCGATCTTTATTATGATTGGAATTGCTGTTACCCTTGCAGTTGTACTCATGGTGCTATCAGTAATCCTTGGCCCTTCTCGTCCTAATATCACCAAATTGAGTCCGTACGAAAGCGGGATGGACCCTGTTGGAGAAGCCCGTGAGCGCTATTCTGTTACGTTTTACATGGTTGCGATGGAATTTATCGTATTCGACCTTGAAGTGGTGTTCCTGTATCCTTGGGCCGTTCAATATTTAGAGTTACCGGATGGAACGTTTTGGGCAATGATGTTTTTTATTGCTGTACTTTTTGTGGGATTGTTCTACACACTCCGCAAAGGTACTCTCGATTGGTCTTTAACAAAATCTAACTAAGCATTTTATGGGATTAGAATCAGCATTAGGCGAAGGTTATCTCACTACGCGCATTGATACTTTAATCAACTGGGGACGTTCAAACGCGGTTTGGCCGATGCCTATGGGATTGGCTTGTTGCGGTATTGAAATGATGGCATTTGCCGGTCCAAAGTACGATGTTTCACGCTTCGGGTCTGAAGTATTTCGTTTTTCTCCTCGTCAAAGTGATCTCATGATAGTAGCCGGATGGTGTACCTACAAAATGGCACATGCTGTTCGCAGAATTTGGGATCAAATGCCTGAACCAAAATGGTGTATCGCTATGGGTGCTTGTGCATCAACAGGTGGTATGCACCGCTGCTATGGCGTAGTTCAAGGTGTGGATAATTTCTTACCGGTTGATGCTTACATATCCGGTTGTCCTCCCCGCCCTGATGCCGTGATCAATGCTTTGATGCAAATTCAGGAAAAAATTAAAACCGAGCACAGTGTAACGATGGATGCCTGATATGAGTTTACCTGAATTTTATGCTCAACTAGTTCAAGACGTTCAAACAAAATTTGGCGATTCTCTTCTCGATGTAATTGAATATCAGGGTGATGTAACCCTTCATGTTTCTCTTCCTGTGATTCACGATGTATTGGAGTACTTGAAAACCGAACATCGTTTTATCTATTTAGTGGATATTGTAGCCACTGACCGCTTTACGAGTGATGATCGTTTTGAATTGATTTATAACATTATCTCGTTAAAAACACAGAAACGAATTCTGGTAAAAACCCGCTGTACCGAAGAATCACCTGAAGTGCCCACTACGGTTGATATTTGGCCTGCTGCTAACTGGCTCGAACGCGAAGCTTACGATATGTTCGGCATTTTCTTCACAGGTCATCCGGATTTACGTCGTTTATTTTTACCTGAAGATTTTAAATACTATCCGCTTCGTAAAGAATTCCCGCTTCTGGGTATTCCGGGCTCCCTCGAATTACCTCGCACCACCCCTGATGTAAAGGCTTAATCTATGCAGCAAAGTGTTAAGATTGTAGAAAAAGGTCAACCGTTGTTCTTTAAAGAGCATCAGGAACGTTTGTATAAATCTCTCGAAGACAAACACACCACCGTTGAATTAAATGATGATGACCCGCTTGGGACACACATGATTTTGAATATGGGTCCTCAGCACCCTGCTACGCACGGTGTATTACGTGTATTGTTAGAATTAAATGGAGAATTGATTCTCAAAAATCGCCTGGATGTAGGTTATTTGCATCGCGGAGTTGAAAAAATCGCTGAGAATAAAACCTATCAGGAATTCATGCCTTATACCGACCGCATGGATTACCTCTCTCCTTACGCAAGTAATGTAGCCTGGTGTTTAGCGGTTGAGAAATTAGCTAAGATAACCGTTCCTGAACGTGCCCAATACATTCGAATGATTGGTTGTGAATTGGCACGTATTTCATCCCACTTATTATGGTTAGGTGCCATGATTATGGACTCCGGGGCTATTTCCATGTTTATCTGGACATTCCGCGAGCGTGAAAAGATTTATGACATTTTCGACCAATTAGCCGGACACCGTTTTACCGTTTCTCATAGCCGAATTGGTGGCGTTGCGGTTGACATCAAC
>CAZIQX010000056.1:5445-7033 GCA_964541325.1 uncultured Chitinophagales bacterium
CGATTCAACCTTAAAAATGGTGAAAGATTTCATCCTTAATTTGAAAAAAGAAATCAAGGACTGGAATAAACTGTTAAACAAAAACCGCATCTTCTTTGATCGTAACAATGGCATTGGACCTATCACCGCTGAAAAAGCTATTTCTCTCGGTTTAACAGGTGCTAGTTTACGAGCAACCGGTATTGCCTATGATGTACGCAAATTTGCTCCTTACTTGCAATACGAAAACGTTGAATTTGAAATTCCTACGCGTCTTGAAGGGGATAATCTGGCACGTTATTACGTTCGCATCGAAGAAATGACACAAGCCATTCGCATTATTGAACAGTGTCTGGAAAAACTCCCTAAAGGACCTATTCGTGTGGATGATGCCAAGAAAACCTACCCTTCCAAAGATGAAGTGTATTATTCCATGGAAGGTTTGATTCACGATTTTATGATGACCGATACCGGCGTTTGTCCACCTGAAGGTGCGGCTTGTTATCATGGAATTGAAGCCTCCAAAGGTGAATTAGGCTATTATATTGAAAGTGATGGTACAGGTCACCCATGGCGCGTGAAAATTAAGTCACCATCCTTGGGTAACTTACAAGTTTTAGAACATATTTTAGACGGACAAATGGTGGCCGACACGGTAGTACTTATCGGCGGTCTAGATCCGGTTATGGGTGATGCAGATAAATAAACTTATGGATTATACATTCGATTCAGACGATCTGAAAAAGATCGAAGCAATAAAAGCCAAATATCCAACCAATCAATCCGCGTGTATGCCTGTTCTTTGGTATGCTCAGGATAAATTTGGTCATGTGAAATCAGAAGTGCAACGATTGGTTGCCGAAACCCTGGATTTACCGGAAAGCCATGTTCATGGTGTAGCTACCTTTTATACGCAATACTACAAAGAAGAAATGGGCAAGTATGTATTAGATGTATGTACTTGTTTTTCTTGTCAGGTTTGTGGTGGGTATGATATGTTACACTACATTGAAGACAAGTTGGGAATCAAAGCCGGTGAAACAACTCCTGATGGTAAATTCAGTATTCAGTCAGTGGAATGTTTAGGTGCTTGTGGTTACGCGCCCATGTTACAAATTACCAATGATGTGTATGTAAATCACCTCACCAAAGAAAAAGTGGATGCGTTGATTGAAGGCTTAAAAGAAGACAAACTCCCTGAATATGAGCCTATCATCCCCCCACAAATGCAAACAAAGGATTGATTTTATGGCGATTGATTTTCAAAACTATACGACTCTTATCATTCCTCAGGGTGGTCATCTTCGCGATGTTAAAGCCTATGAAAAGCAAGGTGGTTATCAAGCCCTCAAAAAAGTACTCGATGCACGTGAATCAACCTGGACTCGTGAAAATGTTATCAACGAAGTAAAAACTGCAGGTCTTCGCGGACGTGGTGGTGCAGGTTTTAACACCGGTTTAAAATGGTCGTTTATGCCTAAGCCGGATGGCGGTCCTCGTTATATTGCTGCCAATGGCGATGAGTCTGAACCCGGTACTTTTAAAGACCGTGTTATTTTTGAGTTTAATCCTCACTTATTCATTGAAGGTGCGATTATAGGCGCTTATG
>CAZIQX010000056.1:7043-8280 GCA_964541325.1 uncultured Chitinophagales bacterium
CGCTTATGCTATTCAAGCCAATGCGGTATATGTGTATATCCGTGGTGAATATCGTTCCTGGATTCGTTTTATGGAACAAGCCGTAGCTGATGCTTACAAAGCCGGTTATTTAGGAAAGAATATCCTGGGCTCTGGTATTGACATTGATATGTACGTTCACTCCGGTGCCGGTGCCTATATCTGTGGTGAAGAATCTTCCTTGATGGAGTCGTTAGAAGGAAAACGTGGTTATCCTCGTGTAAAACCGCCCTTCCCTGCACAACGTGGATTATGGGGACGCCCAACCACCATCAACAATATTGAGTCTTTGGCTAACGTGCCACTTATTATGAATATGGGCGCTGCTAATTATGCAGCTATCGGGGCAAAAACACATCCCGGTCCGGTACTTTACGGGATTTCAGGTCATGTTAATCGTCCCGGTGTGTATGAATACCCAACCGGAATGCTTATTACCGATTTGATTTATAACGTTGCCGGTGGTATTCGAAACGGAAAAAAATTAAAAGCCTTAGTTCCGGGTGGTTCATCAACCCCTATCCTACGTGCCGACCAGATTGATGGGGTAACGATGGATGCTGATTCGCTCAGAACAGCCGGTTCGATGATGGGAACTGCCGGAATGGCGATTTTAGATGAAGACACCGATATCGTGGACTTCCTGTATCGAATCTCCCACTTTTATCATCACGAGTCTTGCGGACAATGTACACCTTGCCGTGAAGGAACGGGATGGTTAGAAAAAATCCTGAAAAAAATTAAATCAGGTGATGGTGAAATGCGCGATTTAGACCTCTTACTCGATTTGACCACTCAGATGGAAGGTCGTACCGTATGTGCATTGGCTGATGCGGCTGCTTGGCCTGTTCGCTATACCATTACACGCTTCAGAGATGAGTTTGAAGCCCGTTGTAAAAAATCTGTATTTGCAATAGCATAAGGATTGGATTATGCCAGAAATTATTATTGATAATCAGAAATTTACCTACGATAAACCCGGAAAAGTGCTTCAATTCATTCTCGACCAAGGAATGGATTTGCCTTTTTTCTGTTATCACCCGAGTCTTTCTATTCCGGCTAACTGTCGTCAATGTTTAGTTGAGATTGGAACACCTGTTTTCGACCGTGCTACAAACAGTTTTAAAGTGGATGAGAACGGCGAAAAGGTCATTCAGTTTTTCCCCAAATTGATGACCTCCTGCTCACAAGATATGAGTGACGGTATGGTAGTGAAAAC
>CAZIQX010000056.1:8290-15587 GCA_964541325.1 uncultured Chitinophagales bacterium
CTGAGAAAGTGCGTAGAGCTCAAAAAGATACCTTAGAGTTTATTTTGGTGAACCACCCACTCGACTGTCCGATTTGTGACCAAGCCGGTGAGTGTCCGCTTCAAATTCAAACCTATAAATATGGTCCTGAGGGTTCACGTTTTGAATTCAAAAAAGTTCATAAGCCCAAACGAATTCAATTGGGACCTCGTGTTGTATTAGATGCTGAACGTTGTATTAATTGTACTCGTTGCGTGCGTTTTACGGAAGAGATCTCCAAATCGTATCAATTAACGATTGTTTCTCGTGGTGATAAAAACTACCCGATTACAGCCCCCGGACGCGAATTTGATGATGCCTACTCTTTGAACACCGTTGATATTTGTCCGGTAGGTGCATTAACTCAGGCTGATTTCCGTTTTAAAGCACGCGTGTGGGAAATGAATCAAACCCCAAGTATTGATATCACGACCGGAAAAGGAACGAATGTTGATTTATGGGTTCGTGATAATTTAGTATTGCGTATCACACCACGTCACAATCCTCATGTTAATGATTATTGGATGCCGGATTCAGCACGTGAGGCGTACAAATTATTCAATGAAAATCGTATTTCACGTCCTGAAATCAAATTAGACCATGAACTGGTAAAAACCTCATGGAATAATGCTCAGGAAACGTTAGCGGAAATCATTGAAGCGCATGATGCTAAAGAAATCATGGTGTTAGGTTCGGCTTACGCATCCCTTGAAGAAAACTTTGCCTTTACGACCTTCTTCCAAAAATTAGGTACCGATAAAGCTTCATTTGTACCTCATATCGTTGAAGGTGCCGGTGATGGATTCTTATTAACCGATGATCAGGCCCCCAATACGAAAGGGTGTGAATTACTTGGTTTCAGAGCGCATACGGCTCGCACGTTCAAAAATGCGATTGCTAAAGCTACCGTTATTGTTGTTCTTGCAGAAGATATTGTTGGTCGCGACTTGGCAACTGCTGAAGATTTAGCCGGAAAAACGCTGATTTATATGGGTACTAATCACAATGCGACTAGTTCAGCTGCCCAATTGGTGATTCCTATTACCTGTGCTGCAGAACATGCTGCAAGTTATGTGAATGTGGAAGGCCGCATACAACGTACCTATCCTGCTAAAGAAACGATGTACACAAGCCGTGCTACCAATCTTGAAATGGCAGCAGGTCGCTTAGATCGATTCGGTACAAAGTTTGATAACTGGAGAAGTGATAAAAACCGTGTGGATTGCCATACTGTTTGGGAGTTCGTATCCACCCTATCTCCTCGTTTAAATCAATCGGTGCATTTTGCGGACAGCCGTGAAGTGTTTGCAAGCCTTGCTTCAAAAGTTGATGCATTTGCAGGTATCACTTACGACCGAATGGATACCGAACATGGTGTTGTAGTAGCTACAGCTCAAGAAACTGAAGAAAAAACAGCATAAGTCATTAGAATGGAACCATTTACACTACAAATGATTGTGATGGGAACAGCATTATTCATGCTGTTGAACTCTGCCGCCATCGCCGTATATGCAGAACGCAGAATTGCTGCTTTTATCCAAAACCGTGTGGGTCCGAACCGTGTGGGTCCGCTAGGATTGTTTCAGCCCTTAGCTGACGTTCTCAAATTGATTTTGAAGGAAGATGTGACTCCGCTTCATGCGTATCGTCACCTCCACTCTATCGCTCCGATTATACCGGTTGCCACCGCTTTAGTAACCATAGCTGTTATTCCTTTTGGTGAAGGACTATACATTACGAATATCAATATTGGAGCATTGTATTTACTGGCTGTTTCTTCCATGTCGGTATATGGAGTAACCATAGCCGGATGGAGTTCCAACAGTAAATATTCCCTTTTAGGTGGTTTACGTGCCGCAGCCCAAATGATTAGCTACGAATTGCCTATGGGTATTGCCGTGGCTTCTTGTGTGTTGTTAGCAGGCTCTTTGAACATGATTGATATCGTAAATGACCAAAGCATGTGGTGGTATGTGTTCTTGAATCCAATTGGATTCATCATTTTTACCGTTGCTGCTTTCGCTGAAACCAACCGTACCCCTTTCGACTTGGTAGAAGCAGAACAAGAATTAGTAGGTGGTTTCCATACAGAATATTCCTCTATGAAATTCGGGATGTTCTTCTTAGCAGAATACATGCACGTGGTGATTGCTTCCATGCTGATTTCTACCTTCTTTTTTGGCGGATATCATCTCCCCTTTGCAGACGCTTGGTTGCCTGAATTAAACAGTACCTTGAAGATGATTCTTGATGTAAGCGTTTTTGTGGGTAAAACCGTATTCTGGGTATTTGTGTTTATTTGGGTGCGTTGGACAATTCCACGGTTTAAGTACAATCAGTTGATGCGCTTGGGATGGCATAATTTGTTGCCTCTTGGTATCCTGAATTTTACCGTGATTGCCATCATCCTAAAATTGCTGAATTAATATAAAAGGCTGTTCCAACGAACAGCCTTTTTTGTTTAAGGTAGGATTACTATTATGCCACGGATGAAAAGGTACCTACGACTAACAGTCATTTAGTTGACTGTTAGTCGTTTATGTAAGCGTGAAATCGCTTCACATTATCACCATATGCCGCAGGCGTCTTCGCCTGTGGCTCTCTTTATGCCGCGGACGTCTTCGTCCGTGGTTTTTTATACCGCAGGCGTCTTCGCCTGTGGCTCTCTTTATGCCGCGGACGTCTTTGTCCGTGGCTTTTTTGTATATCCGTGGCTTCCGTCATTCTGGCGAAAGCAAGAATCAAAGCATCAGCAACAAACGCGCCGAGGGAAGCGAGATTCTACACCAAACTCCCAAAGTGCAATCTGGTTCTTACTTTACCAAGACTGAAGGTTTCGCGAAACCCCTTCCACTTTTTTTAGAAAAAAGTGGCAAAAAATCTGCGCTGATTGTGCTGTTCGGCTGCGTCGCTTGTCTGCTTCTCCCACAAAAGCTAAGCCGCTTCGCTTCCTGCTTTTGTGGATACACTCGAAGCCCAAGCTCCTTGTTGAGCAAGCTCAATACCCTCCACCACAATTAGGCGCTTTTTATCTGAATCGTTGTTTTCGTTACCATATTCCGCGGTTGAAAAGATACCTACGACTAACAGTCATTTAGATAACTGTTAGTCGTTTATGTTAGGTTGGCATACCTTATCCCACGGACGTCTTCGTCCGTGGTTGCCCGTCATGACGTTGAAAAACGGCAGCTAGGAACTACCTTGGGAACGTCCAAAGCGCAGCGAACCACCGTAATACCCGAGAAAGTGAGCATCTACAAACCACCTTGAGATGCCGAACACGACTTAAGCAATCCCACCTAACACTTGATCATTTTCTTGATTTCCTTAGATAAAACAATAGAATGAACTGATTACTCCAACACATTCATAAACAGATGCAAGTCTTCACACAAATGTAAAGGTGCACAATGTATCGTGTTATTCTTGAAGAGCCAAAGCTAATTTGTTATTGATCAAACCGCCTGATGAAATGGTGAACAAAAGCGCAGAATAAGAGACCTATTTTTAGGAAACAGAACCCCAACCCATGCCCTTCCACGGTGAAAAACTAGAGATGCCGATCATTTCTTAGTCACTACGTTTTAGATATAAAAGTATATGGTTACAATTAAATAACGCAATGACTAAAAACTACGTTAACGACGTGCGTAACGCAACTCCTAAGTAGCTATTTAATAGTGTGTTTGATAAAAAATACTCCTTAACCCATATCTAACTTGTTGCATAAGTTCAATTGCGTATATTAGGGAGTTAGCTACAATTTAAACAACCACAAGAGTGCGGAAGTCGATATTTCTTTTCGTTTTATTGAGTTTTGGGTCTGTTTGTATCGGACAAATCCGATATTCTGGACAATCCATCGAGTCTATTCTTCGACAGGATGAATCTGACATTGATTTGGGTTTAGCTGTTCTCGTTCTTGCCAAAGAAGCGTATCCAAATATGGACGTGAATCGGTTTTTAGACATTCTGGATTACATGACAGAGCAAATACGTTTCTTTGAAAAAAAACAAGGTATTACAGAACCTGTTCATCGGGTTTCACTCATGAATACTTATTTATTCAAACCCGGTTGGTGGAATGATTCAACTACATTCACTTATGACATTTCAGATTTAGAGGGAAATAAACTTACCAATCGGTATCTGAATGGTCTACTTTCTTCAAAAATGGGTTCTTGTGTCACTCTTCCTATGTTGTATGGCGTTTTATCACAGCGTTTAGGATGGCCGGTGTATATGGTTTCATCTCCCAAACATTATTTTTGTCGGTATCTGGACGACTCTTTTGACGAGCAAAACATTGACGCTACGGTTTGGGGTGGATTTATCTCAAATGAACGCTATGTTGAAGACGCTGCTATTCCTGACTTACCTATTAAAAACGGAGTGTATCTTCGCACGTTAACTAATAAAGAATACATTGCTTCTCTGCTTGTGAATCAAGCTCGTTTCTATCAAAAAGATGCTAAAACACCTTCAAAAACCATAAACAGAGCCATTTATTTATCCAATCTAGCTTTGATCTATTGGAAAACAGGTTCTTCTGCTCATTACAATCTTTCGACCTATTATTTACTTCGGAACAGAGCATTGCTTAAACAACATGAAGATTCACTTGTGCATTGGAAAACTCAAGCGAATGCAGAAATTGACAACAATGTTCGAAGTGGGCTGTATTTTATGAGTGTGAATGTACCCAAAATCCCTTTTGAATTGGAGCGAGACACCAGCAAATCATTGATCGAAAAATACCAGCTTTTAGGTGTTGAATTAGATACAGAACAATTGAAAGCCGATGTTGCAAAGATTCGCAAGCGCACGATTTCGTTTGTGGAACAAAAGGAGCTGGTTTTAAGAAAACAGTTGGAAAGTAATTTAGCCAAATCCAACTATCACAAAGCAAAAGCGGATAGTTTAGGAATTGTCTTGGATTTCACGGACACATTTTACCGCAAGCAAGCCGAAAGTATAGAAAAACTAAACCCAAATCATTAACTTAGCCACGCAATTAATCAGACATAGGATGAAAAGAACCCTTTATTCCCTTTTATTAACGCTACTTGTAGCAATTTTCAGTCTTCAAACGGCACAAGCCGGACGAATGTACGACCCAGAAGTCAGTCGGTTTTTGAGTATTGACCCAATTTTGCACGAAACCTCACCACTCGAACTCCAAAAAATGCATGGAGGCAAGTTCTACTCAAATTCTCCTTATGCTTATGTATTTAATAATCCGATTAAGTTTACTGATCCCGATGGTAGAAATCCTGTATTAATTGCTTGGGCAGTATTTGAAATTGGGATGGCAATTTATGATGCATATGATGTTTACACCACTTTAAAAGATCCAAATGCTTCAAATTTAGAAAAAGGTGTTTCAGTCGCTGGTGCAGCACTTGGTGCTCTTTTACCAGGTGGCGGATACTCAGCTGCTGATGATGTTGTAGAAGGTGGAATTAAAGCTGGAAAAGCCCTGAGTAAAGCAGACGATGCTTTGAAAAGCTCAAGTGATGAAATAATTGATGTTTTTAGGGTCTATGGTGATGAAGCAAAGCCTGCTGGTTTCTCTTGGACACCAGTTGATCCAAGCAAAATTGAGAATTTTAGAGATGCTGCTGGACTCCCCAATGTAAATTCTGGACAATTCGTAATTGAGGGATCTGTAAAAAAATCTGATATAATCAATTCTAGAACAGCACTACCTCTTGATGGAAATAAAGGTGGATTGAAAGAATTTATTATAGATCCAAAGAAGGTTGAGATAAAGAAGGTTTCCGGTGTAAATCCCGATTTATAATAATTGAATTATGCAAAAATTATATTCAGGAATGACTATTAATGAAAGACTTTATATAAGTCACCGAATGAACGACTTCGATATAGCTACAAAGATTAAAGACATCGAGAAAATAAAACATATACTAAGAGAATTGGAAGTAGATGAAAAATCGATTATAGAAATCATTGATAAAATAAAAATAAGCCCCGATGATGAAATCAAATAAAGTACTTTTTTTTCTTTTGTATTTCTTTTTGCTAACATTTCAAACGGGACAAGCCGGGCGAATGTACGACCCCGAAATCAGTCGGTTTTTAAATATTGACCCTGCATTGCATGAACAAATGCCACAACAACTGTTAGCTAATCATCCAAGTTTGCTTTCAGATTCACCATATAGTTACGGCTACAATAATCCATTGCGTTTTACCGATCCTGATGGAAAAACCCCTTGGGATATACTGGATATTGCATTTGCCGTAATGAGTGTCAAAGATGCTATAAAGAATCCCACTTGGTCCAATATTGGTTGGGCAATTGCAGATGTAGGAGCACTTGCACCATTAGTCCCTTCGACCAGGGGTTTTCGAATGGGTTTGGATGCTATAAGTAATGTTCCCAACTGGAAAAAATCTGAACAATTTGTTGAAGGGTTAGTTGAACGAGCCGAGGCTCAGAAACGTTTTTTGAACAATGGAGCCGCCAAAGGTTCATCAGTTGTTGACGTTTGGGACGCGGCCACTAGTACAGCCTACGAAGTGAAGAATTACGCTAAGTCGTTGGAGAAGGGTAATACTTCCGGTCTACTTTCCAGCATGAACAAACAATATTCACAACGACTGAAAAACCTACCCGAAGGCTCAAAACAGGTCTTTATGATTGATATGACCGATTTTAATATTCCTAGGGAAATGCAGGAGAAGATTCGTGAAACTTTTTTAAATGGTAAAAATACGGATTTCGTTGAGGTTCAATTTTTTAAGCGGGATTGATAAATGATAAATATAAAAGCGGCTGGAGCTGTCGAACGTCTTTCCGAAAAATCAGCCTATTTAGATGCGTTTTTTCGAACAGTTAAAAAAGTTGTTCCGGCTGAGCAGTTTCCACTTTTTTTCAAGGAATTGCATATTGACGGTGAGGTTCCAGTTGAAAAAGTAGAGTCTTTACTTCAGGAGGTTAAAGATATCGAAGCAATTTTTAAAACAATAAAACCCGACCCAAAACTATTGGAAGATCCAGATTTTCAAGCAACCCCCGATTTACATACACGGTATTTAAACTCAAAAGCGACAAATCTGGCAGAATGGTTTCAAACGCAACAAAAACTAAACATGTTTGAGGTTCTTCAATATAACATAGATTATGCCCGCCGCAAAAATGCCCCGGTTCATATAAAGTACTACTTGATGTAGATGAAATGTGTGGTTGTTTAAACAGTAGCTAATCGAGTAGGCGGCTCCGCTACATTTCTGTAACGGAGTGCGCCTCTCACAC
>CAZIQX010000057.1:0-1545 GCA_964541325.1 uncultured Chitinophagales bacterium
CATTTGGGATCAATTTTCAGCCTATCCAGAACCAGTTTTTTTGAAAGATTTTCAGGTAGTTGGAGTGGCAGGAACCGTAACATCTATGGCTTACATCAAATTGGGCCTCAAGAAGTACGATGTGAAACAAATTTCCAATCTCAGACTAACGAATCTTGATATCGATGAACTTTTTGAGCTTTTTTCAACGCACACATCTGATCAAATGCTGGAGCGATTCCCTGAAGTTATGAAAGGCCGTTCCGATATATTTTTAGCAGGAATCATGATTCTTCGAGGATTTATGAAACATTTCGGGTTCACAACGCTACAGGTATCAAGTGGTGGAATTCGTCATGGAGCCCTGATAAAAACTTGGTAAACTGAATTTGTTCGGGGTGCAAACTTATTTTATTTTCAAGCACAGTTTTTCTAATTGAAACGATTGCATGTCAGATACGCAAGAACCCAAAGAAGAATCCGTAGATAAGATAACTCAGGAACAACCCGAAGTAGTTGAAGAACGTGTTCAATCGGAAAGTTCTATTCAGGATGCCGCCTGGGTTGAGCGCGCTTTAGCCGGTGATGAGCGTATTTATAAACTTTTCATGCAAAAGTATGAGCGAGCCTTGTATTTCTTTATTGTGAAAATGGTTCGTGATCGTGAAATGATTCCTGATTTGATTCAGGAAATATTCGTAAAAGCATTTTCAAACCTCAGTACGTTTAATCCACAATACGCATTCTCAACCTGGTTATATCGTATTGCTACCAATCATACAATTGATTATCTCCGTAAAAAGAAATTAAACACATACTCCATTGATGAGCCAATTTCTACCAAAGACGGTGAAATGCAAATCGAACTGCCGGATACCAATTTTGCAGCCGATAAAGATATTCAACACAAGGAACGTGCAAGTTTAATATCTCAAGCAATTGCAAGTCTTCCTGAGAAATATCAAATGGTGATAAAGATGCGCCACATGGAAGAAAAGAGTTATCAGGAAATTTCAGAAATTCTTGATTTGCCTCTTGGTACGGTAAAAGCGCACATATTCAGAGCTCGAGAACTTCTCTATAAATATTTGAAAGACAAACAAGGAACCTTTTAAAAGCTAGATTTTTTTAATCTGGCTTTTTTTATTTCTACTTGAGAAGTTGTGATTATATTCTCATATTACAAAATGAAAGTTCTCTATTTCTCAATTTGTTTGGTTGCCTTATCTATATTGCCCTGTAGTATCGAGTTTGTTTGGGCGCAGGGATATCTTTTGGCCGTTGGTGGAGGGGCAGAAGATTCGGGTAACTCATCGTGGAATTACCAAGCCTATAAAAAACTCGCAGTCCATGTCTATAACGACACGCTCATTATTCTTTCGCAGAATTCAAACGACACGTGGATTCCTAATTTCTTCAAAAGCTTAGGAGTGAATGTAGTGATTAATCTCACTATTGAAACTCACACTCAAAATCAAATACGAGACTCTCTAAAAAAAGCAAGTGGTGTGTTTTTGAAAGGTGGTGACCAATTAGATTATATTCGAGCCTGGAAAAACACCGAAG
>CAZIQX010000057.1:1555-15581 GCA_964541325.1 uncultured Chitinophagales bacterium
ACACCGAAGTAGAACATGAAATTCAACGGATTTTTGCTGATGGGGGTGTTATTGGCGGGACTAGTGCTGGAGCGATGGTTCTAGGGGAATTTATATCAACGGGTGGTCCATATTCATTTAAAAACTTGGAAAACCCGTTTAATCGTTATAATTCTACAGAAAAAGATTTTTTCAATCTCATTCCGGATTTGATTTTTGATACACATTATTTCGAAAGAGGTCGATTTGGACGATTGTTAGGAATCGTTTCTAAAATTGAACTAGAAACGAGTCGTTCTATCACAGGAATTGGAGTAGATGATAAAACGGCAGTTTGGATTACTCCAGAAAGGAAGATGCATGTTTTTGGTTCAGGTGCGGTTCATGTAATTCATGGTGAAAAATCAATTGAATCAACACCGGCTTTACGTGCTCGTGGAATCAATGTAGATCAATTAGTTGATGGGTATGTGTATGATTTACAACATTTTGAAGTGATTGAGCAACCTGAACGTGCAACGAACCAATCAGTAATGACTTCTTCATTTGGGTATTGGGATTTTTTGACGTCCGTTCGTGATACAAACTTGTATCGGCAACTCATAACAGCGGGAGAAAACACATCCGATTGGTTGTACATTGGAACAACTAAGCCTGAATTTCTTCAATCTTTTTTAGAAAATATTCCTTTTCGTTCAGTTACTGAACTTACTGATTCAACTGAGTTACAATCAGCAAATCGCATTTTTGTGGATTTGAATCTCTCTGATTTAAATAATTGGCTTGAAAATCCATCCATAAAAAACTATTTAAAAAAACAATCAAGAAGAAATTGGATCACTTTTCCTATCGATCAGATTGCTGTGTTATCGAAATACTATGTCAATAATCTGACAAGTGATAAAGACGCATCCTATTTTGGAGATTTTCAAATTCTACCGGGTGCTGATTTACTAAACGGTTACATTACGGACCAAACCTATGCGGAAAATGATTTTTTTGAAAATCGAACTACTTCCGGGCCATATTTGAACTTCTATCATCCACTATCCTGGTATTTGCAGGTTACCGGACTTAAACGTCTAACTTTTTCGGGTGATGAACTGTTTCATCAAAGTTTATGGCAAAGAAATGGAACACGAGTTACACCGGCAATTTTAGTTCAGTTTGAAGAAGATTTTTCAGTTGCACAATCTCCCTTTAGCTTTGCGAGTCACGGAAGAAAACGTCATGCCGTTTCTTTAACCGGTGGAAAAGTAGCTGTTATTCCAAGTGATTCTGTTTACCGGCAAGAACTACCAACCTCGATGGATACGAAACAACTCCCCCAAAAAGCTTCTAACTGGTTGATTGAATCCGTATTTCCCAATCCATTCAACCCGGAGACACAAATTAAATTAGTTGATGATATTCAAGGAGATATAACTATTTCTGTGTATTCAGTTTTAGGACAAAAAATCTATTCTCGACGAGTTGAACGGGTACAGGAAAACGGAATTTCCCTTCAATTGGCAAATTATCCAAGTGGGGTATATATCATTGAAGTGCAAACTAATTCCGAAGTAGAATACAAGAAAATTACATTACTCAAGTAAATTGCTAATCGATTAATTCAATCTTATAATTAGTTACATTTATTCCTAATCGAGTGTGTATGTTTGAAAATATTAGAACGATAATAAAAGACGGATTTAAATTTTCATATCTTATTGAAGGGCATGGTTTTCCATTGATAATCATTGGAAGTCCTCTTTATTATCCCAAATTTTTTAGCACACTTTTTAAACAACATTTTCAATGCATCCACATCGATCATCGGGGGTTTGCGCCTTCTACTATTCAAAACAGACCTGAATCAGATTTCCATTTCGATAAAATTTTCGATGATATCCTGTTCATAAAAAAAGCACTAATGCTTGAAAAAACGTTCATAATGGGACATTCAGGTCATGCATTTATGGCTTTAGAATTTGCAAAAGCTTACCCCGATGAAGTGTTAGGGCAAATTTTAGTTGGTTTTACTCCTGATTACAGCGCAAAAACCCATCAAATAGCGCATGATTTTTTTGAAAAAAAAGCTGAATCAAAACGCAAAGAATTATTTGCACAAAATATCTCACAAGTAACGGAAAAAATTAAGCAAGAACCGGATAGACGATTTGTTCACTTTTGTTTAGCTGCCGGCCCTAAATCATTCTATGAATATGATTATGATGCTACCAAAGACTGGGAAAATGTTACAACCAACATGAAGGCTATCGACTATTTGTGGGGTGTTTTATTTCGTGATATTGACATTAAAAAAAATCTGAATCGGATAAAGAGCCCTACTTTTTTGGGAATTGGAAAATTTGATTTTCTTATCGGTCCGGAATATTTATGGGATGACTATAAATGTGATTTTCCTCTACTAACATTTAAGGTGTATAAAAAAAGTGCACATTATCCATTTTGGGAAGAACCTGAAGAATTCGATGCCGATTTACTACATTGGCTAAAAACTACAACTAGATAAAAGATTATGTATCGCAGCATTTTATTTCTTATCGGATTGATTTATGCTCCACAGGTTCAAGCACAACTTTGGGAAGAAGATCATCTAAAAAATGGTTTTGAGTTCAGGACAGTTCATCATGCTTCTGATTATGAAGGCGAAGTAATTGCTACCATAATCAGAAAAAAGTCTATGGAAACATCTAAAAAAGCCGTTTTATACGTTCACGGATTTAATGATTATTTCTTCCAAACCGAATACGCTGATACGTTAATCCAAAAAGGATATCATTTTTATGCAGTTGATTTACGCAAATACGGGCGTTCCATTTTACCGCATCAAAAAATGAATAACGTGCGCAATTTGAGCGAATATTATGCTGATATTGATTCTGCCTTAGCTCAATTAAAACAGGATGGTATGGAGTGGATTTTATTGAACGGACACTCAACCGGTGGACTCATTGTTAGCTTATACGCTGCTGATCATCAACAAAATCCGATGTTTGATGCATTATTCTTAAATAGTCCTTTCTTTGACATGAATTTAAGCTGGTTTATGGAAACGATTGCCACACCTTTAGGAGCATTTTTAGGGGAATATTATCCGGAAAATGTTTTGACAGGAGCGCCTTTTGCATTGTATGGCATGAGTTTACATAAACAAGATTATGGAGAATGGGACTATAGCTTAGCCTGGAAACCTCATGTTGCTCCGGATCCAAATTTGGGCTGGATTCGAGCTATTCACTCAGGGCATCAACGGGTTCAACAAGGTTTAAAAATAAGTCAACCGGTGTTGGTTATGCATTCTCATCAAAGTATTTATCCTGAATCTTGGTCTGATGCACTATTTACCGGAGATGCAATTTTAGATGTTCAAGATATTCAAGTCTATGCCCAAAAAATGCAAGCCAATGTAACTCTTATTCCAATTAAGAATGGATTACATGATTTGGTGTTATCAAAAAAAGAAGTTAGAGAACTCGTTTATCAAAAACTTACAGAGTGGATGGAAGTACAGATTGGAAAAAATTAATGCACGTTCAACCTATTGTTAAAAAACAGGTTAGCTAGTTTTGAAAACTTGTCTAAAATGTTAAATGTAACAGCTTGAAATAATCGTTCGTTTAAGATTGCACAATCAAAGTAATAAACCTTATGAAAGCAAATAGAGTACCCATTTTTATAATTTCGATACTATCCATTGCCTGTGGAGTGTCAAATTCAACCCAAAAAACAGAAGCCATCGCTGATTCACATCATTCTGCACAAACAAGTTTAGATTGGCAGGGAAGTTATAAAGGCACATTACCTTGTGCGGATTGTGAAGGTATTGAAACCATTCTAACCCTAACGGATAATCAGTCTTATGAGTTAAAAACCAAATACTTGGGAAAAACAGAAGACTTTTTTGTTCAAAAAGGAACGTTTAATTGGAATGAACTTGGCAATACCATTCATCTTATTGGAATTGAACAAGCTCCCAATCGTTACTTTGTAGCTGAAAACGCAGTCATTCAATTAGACCTAAACGGTGAGCGAATCTCAGGTGGATTAGCCGATACATATCGTTTACAAAAAATGATGCCTGAGCATGTTTTGGAGAATACATCGTGGGAACTTATCGAATTGATGGGCAAACCGATTGTTCTCAAAGAAGGAGAGAAACCCATCACACTACTATTTAAGGCCGATCAACAACGAGTAAGTGGATTTTCAGGGTGTAACTCGTTTATGGGAACTTATGAACTTAATCATGGCTTTCGGATTCGTTTTTCACAAATGGCTTCTACCATGATGGCCTGCCAAGACATGGAAATTGAGCGACAAGTGTTAGACATTCTTGATCGAACGGACAATTTTATGATTTCGGATTCGGTCTTATCGTTGAATAAAGCACGAATGGCGCCTCTCGCTCGATTTAAAGCTTTAAAATAGTAACCAGTTTTCGGTATCACGAATTAAGCCCTCAAACAGGAGGGCTTTTTTTGTTGTGGGATGTTCAAAGCCCAATTGTACCGACTTCAACTCAATTGAATCCGTTCGTCCACTTGCTTTACCGTATTTGGCATCGCCAAGTAAAGGAAATCCTGCATGAGCCAATTGAACTCTAATTTGATGAGGTCGTCCGGTTTCTAATTGTATCTGTAAAAGTGAAATCCCATCTTTAATCGACAAAACTTGATAAGCTAAGATTGCTTTTTTTGCCTGTACATGTTGCTGTGTTACCACAGAAACCGTGTTGGTTTTCTCGTTTTTTATTAAATAATCTGTTAGGGTTGCTTTGGGAGGTACATTACCACGAACCAGGGCTGCATAGGTTTTGGTTACATCAGCTTTTCGGAATTGCTCACTTAATCGTGAAGCCGCCTTTGATGTTTTGGCAAATACCATAAGTCCACTTACCGGACGATCCAAACGATGTACGATTCCTAAAAAAACATTTCCCGGCTTCTGATATTTCTCTTTTAAATAGTGTTGAAGCAATTCTTGAAGAGAAGAATCTCCGGATTCATCTGCTTGTACAGGAATGTTTCTTGGTTTGTGGATAATTAGAAGATGGTTATCCTCATATATGATTCCAATTCCAGCATACTCGTCAATAAAATGCAACTGATTAAGCATGGGTAAAAATAGGTAGAGTTTCACTTGCCAGCGTAATCAAAAATGCAACGAAAGATGCTACTCATTGTTAGGGAATACACATAATGGATGAACGAAATGTCTTACAACAGTCAGAATCTGTTGGTACACATGTTGTTTAATCATTAGTAAGCAGTTTTTTGTTGCTCACATCAAGATGTTAGAATCTCGCATTAAAATGCGATAGAATCGAGCGAGTACAGATTGTATGTTGAACTCAGCACAATGAAAAGCTGAGGCTGAACAAGCTAAGGTTTGAGGCTAACGAATTACATAAAAAAAGTTCGTTCAAAAAAAAATCACAAAACTTGCGGTAAACGCATACTATGTTTAACATCTAAGCGTTAGGTGGCCCTATGAAACTGTTTCAAACATCCAAAATCAACTACAGCGAATTAGACGATCATCAATTGGTACACCAGTATCAACACAAAGGAGATGAACGTGCATTCAACGAGATTTTAAATCGTTATCAGGATAAAGTGTATTCATACATCTACAGTATGGTTAACAATCCTGATATTGCCGCTGATATTTTTCAGGAAACATTTACAAAAGTGGTTGCCAAGCTCGATGAAACCTATCATGAGCAAGGAAAATTTATTGCATGGGTGATGCGTATCGCACACAACGCAACAATTGACCACATCCGTAAACATCGTCGTTTTGTTGATGTAAACGCTCATGTTGAGGAAAATGATGGAACAGATTTTTATGAACGTCTGCCCGACGAAGGATTGGTTTCTGCAGATGAGCAAATGGCTTTTGATCAAACGAAATCTAGCCTATTGAAACATATTTCACATTTGCCTGAAGAGCAAAAACAAGTAGTTATGATGCGTCATTACTATGACATGTCCTTCAAGGAAATTGCTGAAATAACCGGAGTTTCCATTAATACTGCTTTGGGTAGAATGCGTTATGCGTTAATTAATCTCAGAAAAATGTTCGATTCTGAACAGCAAAGTGATTTGAAGTATGCAAGCCGTTGAAGATTTATGTGTTAAATATTTAATGAATGAGATGGATCCGGCTGAGCGATTCGCTTTCGAAGAGCAACTACAAGCCGATCCTAATCTCATCATTGAAGTTGAAATGATGAGAAAAACACTTGGAAAAATTAAAGAAATTCCAGTGTTAAAAACGCCGGATGCTTTAGCAGCATCAGTTAGGGCTATAGCATCTAAAAAAGTTCGAGCCAGAAAGCTGACGAACTATTTGCAATCTTCTGCATTTCGTTATGCGGCTGTGCTTGCAGGTGTTGGCTTAGCTTTTAGTTTTGGTTGGTATTTTAATGCTACTCAGGTAAGCCAAGGTCAAGCTGATTTACCTAAACAATTGCAAACAACAAATCCACACAATAAGTCTGTTTGGAACGACAAAAAAGACGTGCTGAGCATCGATGCCTACAATGTAGCAGCTCAAAATCCTGTGGATTCTGTTGCCCTTCAACATGCAAAAAAACTCCGTTTAATCGATAAGCCAATCATAGAAGGAACCTACACTGACGAATTGTTACTAACACGTACCCGTAAATAAACGGTTTTTTATTTTGAAATTAGTTCTCTTAACGTGTATCATTTTGGTATGACTAAGCTGATGCACGTTTTTATTTTAGTAGCAATAGTATGTGGAGTATGCATTCCTGCTTCAGCGCAAATACCCGTTCGAAAAGGTGTTTTTAAGTCGATTTCGATTCCGCAGTTAAGTAGCACGGATGTAGATACACTTTCTTTTTCTACAAATCAGGAACCCTTTTATTTTACCACTGAATTTGGCAGAAATGTAACGATAGCCTATAGAATGGAAACGTTACAAAGCGATACATTACAATTAGTTGCACTTCATGTTCCATTTTATGGAGGAAGAACAGATGTAATTGGCGAATTGTATCCGGCCCGAATTCGTGCTGTTGCCTGGGATACGATGGCATCAAAAAGTAGCTTTAGTTCTACAAGAACTCGTCGAGTTTCCTCTATTGTAGATGTTTCTGCCTCTGCTGAAGAAATTAAGTGGATTCGTTTTGCATTCTCTGATACACTTTTCTTTAAAAATCAAGGCTTGTGGATTGGAATTCAATACGATAACTCAACTGATACGGTTTTTGCGATTAGTCCTGTTTTTAGTGCTCAACCGTTGCCTTTACCAGTTTCGTATCAACGAACCATAAGGATTGATTCTGCAACAGTGGATACGGTTCGTTACAACCATAACGAGTTTTGGGAATCAGCCAATGAAGTTGGGGGAATGAATGCATATCTTGAGTATCGGTCAAAAAATAATACGGTTCAGCCTGTTAAAATTGAACCCATTTTACTTCAAAAACCCAATCAGTATTCTATAAAGGCTTACCCAAATCCTTTTAATCCAACCACTACCTTGCGAATTCGTCCAAAATTTACCGGCGAAGCAAGGCTTCAAATTCTAGATAGTTCCGGACGAATATTGGTTTCAAAAAACGTATTTACAAATAAGGAAAATGAGTTTGAGTTTCTGTGGGATGCAAGTATGTTTGCTTCAGGTGTGTATTTTGTTAAATTTATAGAAAACAATAATATAAGTGTAAGTTCTGTTACTCTTTTGAAGTGAAAAATATATGAATGGCATTTGTGATACCCCTACCAAGAATGTATATTTGCTATTCAACCTTTAAATAGTTTACTCATGGGCAAAGTTATTGCGATTGCGAATCAAAAAGGCGGTGTTGGTAAAACCACAACAGCGATTAATTTGGCTGCTAGTTTGGCTGCGTTGGAGCATCCCACATTATTGATTGATACCGATCCGCAATCCAATTCAAGTTCCGGTATTGGATTCGATATCAAAACCATTACAGGTTCAGTTTATGAGGTTTTAGTAGGTGGCGTTTCTGTTGAGGAAGTTAAATTGAAAACAGAAATGCCGTATTTAGATTTGATACCTGCTCATATCAATCTTGTGGGTGCTGAAATTGAAATGATTGATCGTCCTGGTCGTGAGCGAATTCTAAAACAAGCTATCGAGCAAATAAGAGACCACTACGATTTTATTGTAATTGATTGTCCACCTTCTTTGGGATTATTGACTATCAACTCATTAACTGCTGCCGATTCGGTTCTTATTCCTGTTCAGTGTGAGTACTTTGCTCTTGAAGGCTTAAGTCAATTATTGAATACGATAAAAATTGTACGTCAACATTTGAATACGGCGCTTGAAATTGAAGGTGTTCTTCTCACGATGTACGATAACCGAACTCGTTTATCCAATCAGGTGGCTCATGAAGTGAAATTGTATTTTGAGGATAATGTATTTGAGTCGGTAATTGCTCGAAATGTGCGCTTAGCTGAAGCACCTAGTTTTGGAAAACCGGTATTATTGTATGATGCAATCTCAACCGGTGCACAGAATTATTTATCACTTGCTAAAGAAATCATCAAAAAGAACAAAAAACGATTTAAACACAGTCCGCTCTTTGTAACGGAACCGGAGTAACAGGTAAGATGTCGAAACGTCAAGCTTTAGGCAGAGGATTGGGAGTATATTTTCCCAACATGAATGAAAAGGAAAGCAGCCCAATTGGTGAGGTTAAAAATCCATTTATTGAGGCCAAAGACCCGGTTAATACGATTGTTCATGTGCCTGTTCATCATATTCGTCCAAACCCTAATCAACCCCGAAAGGAATTCGATGAATTACGTTTGCAAGAACTGAGTGATTCAATCGTTCAGCATGGGTTAATTCAGCCGATTACAGTACGTCATTTAGGCTCAAATCGCTTTGAGTTGATTAGTGGGGAACGTCGATTACGCGCATCTAAAATGGCAGGACTTGAAACAATTCCGGCCTATGTGCGCGAAGCAAGTGATAATGACTCTATTGCCTTAGCATTGATTGAGAATGTTCAAAGAGAAGATTTAAATGCTATTGAGGTTGCTTTAGGGTATCAACAGCTAATTGATGAATGCGCTTTAACTCAAGAAGAAGTAGCAAAAAAAGTCGGTAAAAATCGTTCAACAGTAACCAATATGTTGCGCTTACTTAATTTGCCGGCTTTTATTCAATCTGCTTTAAAACAGGGCAAAATAAGTACAGGTCACGCTCGTTCGCTTCTGAGTTTAGATGATGAAAAGCTTCAAAAAGCATTACTTGAAAAAGCAATAGAAGAGGATTTTTCGGTTCGGCAAATGGAAGATGCTGTTCGAAAAGTTCAAGAATCTCAAAAAGACAAAAAAGTAAAACCGAAATCGGCTAAAGATGAACATTCCATTCATTTGGAAGCCATTTCAAAGCGATTACGCTCCAAATTGAGTACTAAAGTAGAGCTCAAAAAAAAGCATGAAGGCGGTGAAATTCGAATTGAATATTACTCACAAGACGATTTGGATCGCTTATTACAATTATTTGAAGCACTTGGTGAATAAACGTGATATTCTATTAGTTTTAGTCACTCTTGTACTTAGCCTATCCCATGAAAAAGGCTTTACTCAGATAATACCTGATTTTTATTTATCTACACACGAATCTATTCATAAGTCTGAAATAAGCAATTTTTACCAACCTACTAATAACTCGGATTCCATTGTATTAGGTTTTGAATCATTACGCAGAGATACAGTTCCCAAACCAAAAACGGTACTAATGCAATCTCTTATTTTACCAGGTTGGGGACAGCTTACGAATAAACAATGGTGGAAAGTTCCGATCATTTACACCGCTTTAGCAGGTGTAGGTTATTATGTGTATTGGTTAAACGGAGAGTACCGAGATTTCAGAGCCGCCTATTATAACTCATTTGCTAGCAGTAACCCTGATTATGCGGACCAGCGGTTTGGGGCTACACCCGCGCGATTGGTTGGAGTGCCCCAATCAGCCTTATTGTACTATCGAAACTACTACCGGAATGAACGCGATTTCATGATACTGATGTTTACGCTTACCTATGGATTAAACGTGATAGATGCGTACATTTTTGCGCATTTGCGAGATTTTGATGTATCCGATGATTTATCGGTATCCTTAAATCCGGCAATGAATCAAGAACAGACTGGTTTTACCTTAACTCTTAGTTTTTAGAATATGGAACCTATTAACGGCAACCCGACCTTAACCTATGAAGGTGATTTTGAAAAGGATATTTGGCGTGTATTTAAAATAATGAGCGAGTTTGTTGAAGGCTACGATCGTTTATATAAAATTGGTCCATGTGTTTCTGTTTTTGGAAGTGCCCGTTTAAAAGAAGGTTCCGAATATTACGAATTGGCTAGGATTACCTCTCAAAAGTTTGCAAAAGCAGGATTTGGAATCATTACCGGAGGTGGACCCGGAATTATGGAAGCCGGAAATAGAGGTGCTAAAGATGCACATGGCAAATCGGTTGGATTGTGTATAACCCTACCTTTTGAAGAACGTCCGAATCCATTTGTAGATCCGTTGTATCATTTTCGATTTGATTATTTCTTTGCCAGAAAAGTGATGTTTGTAAAATATGCACAAGGATTTGTGGTTTTTCCGGGTGGTTTTGGCACTCTCGATGAGGTTTTCGAAGCCTTAACCTTTGTTCAAACCCAAAAAATAAAATCCATACCAGTTGTCTTAATGGGATCATCGTTTTGGAACGGACTTATCGATTGGATGAAAGACACATTGGTTAAACAAGGAACGATTTCAGAATCGGATTTGGAGATGTTTCACGTATGTGATGATCCTGATGATGCCGTGGATTGTCTAAAAAAATTCTATGAAAAAACGGAAATGAGACCGAATTTTGTATGAGATATTCACCTTACATTGTCGGAATAATCATCATTTTAGTGATATTCTGGATTTCTCAACGTTTGTTAAGTGATTCAAAATCCAACAAGAATGTTCCAGAATCCTATGATTTGGAATTAGCGGTTGAAAAAGCAGTAAAACAAAAACTAAGCGAAATTCCTCAACCCGAAATTGTCTCACAAAGCAGTGCACTTTCGAATATCCCGTTAATACTCCCTATTCCTGAAAAATTGGATTTTTGTGGAGAACCGGTTCCTTTAAATGATCCTGATGTGCGAGAACGATTCGAAAAAGAACTTTATATCACTGCGCACCGTTACTATCAGGTAGTTTTCTATTTGAAAAGAGGGCCGAGAATTTTTCCTGAACTGGAACAATATCTTCGAGAAGAAGAGGCTCCCTTGGATTTGATTTATCTAGCTGCAATCGAATCTGACTTAATACCCAATATACGATCTCCTAAAGGAGCCTTAGGCTTGTGGCAGTTCATGCCATCAACCGCAAAAAGCTATCGCATGCGAGTAGATCAATACATCGATGAACGCATGCACACCGAAAAAGCGACTCGCGCAGCTGCTCGTTATTTAAAATCAGCTTATGAAAAATTTGGTACATGGACCTTAGCGGCGGCGGCCTACAATATGGGTTTTGCTAGAACTCAAAAGACCAATAAAGAGCAAAAATCGAATGATTATTACAAGTTATATGTAAATCCGGAGACTTCCCGATACGTCTTCAGGATATTAGCTGCAAAAGTAATCATTGAAAATCCTGAGTTATACGGTTATTACATTCCAGATTCTGAATCGTACCAAAAAGCTGATATAAAAAAAATCGAGATAAAAAATGGAATTATGGACCTGCCTGAGTGGTCGAAGCAGCAGGGCATAACTTATTACGACTTAAAGAGATACAATCCCTGGATCATTAATAAACGATTACCCAGGGGTAATTTTATTTTAGAGATTCCTGTTTAGACATAAAAAAGGTTTACATATTAGCTTGCAATCTTTATTTTATAAGCTTTGAAAAAATCTGATGTTCGGTCTATGGGTACTAAAAGCATGCATGCGCCGTTTCAGGTCTTAACCAATTAATCAATCGTGTATTTATGAAAAATGTCGCTAAACTGATTTTCACATTAATTCTAGCTTTTTCATTGAACTCTTTTGCGCAAGCACAATCCTACGAAGATGCCGTAAAAACTTTTAATGAAGGCTATCAATTCGTGAAAGACGGCAAAACAGCCGAAGCTAAAGCAAAATTTTTCGAAGTTATTAGTATTTCTGACAAGGTTGGTGAGCAAGCCAATGAAATCAAGAAAAAAGCACAAGATCAAATTCCTGCTTTACAGTTTAAAATTGCCGGTGAAGTGTATAAGAGCAAAAATATCCCAGGTGCCATTGATGCATTCCAAGAAGCTGCTGATTTAGCTGAGCAATTTGGCGATAAAGGCATCGAAAACAGAGCTAAAGGTGTTATCCCTAAATTATACTATACGCAAGGTAACAGCTTTTTTAAGCAAGAAAAATTGGAAGAAGCTATCCAAGCGTACACTAAAGCTATCGAACTAGACCCAAATTATGGTAAAGCATACTATCAGATTGGGTTAGTTTACAAAAACCAAGATAATTTAGATTTAACGTTAGAAAATTTTGATAAAGCTATCGAAATTGGTTTGGCTACAAACGACCGAGTGGCTGCCCGTGAAGCTGAAGACGCTGCCCGTGATTTATTAGTATTCAAAGGTGCTAAACAAATCGAAGCAAAACGTTATGATAGTGCCATTGAGTTACTGAATAAAGCTATCAACTACGATAATGAATCTGCCGAAACCTATTATCGATTAGCAGAGGCTTACAACAAAAAATCAGTGTTTGATTTAGCAATTGAATATGCTAACAAAGCCTTACAGTTCGAAAAGGGTGGTAAAACCGATCGTGCAAAAATTTGGTACGAATTAGGTTACGCTCATAAAAACAAAGGCAATAAAAGTGCAGCTTGCGAAGCCTACGAACAAGCATCATTTGGTCAGTTCAAAAATATTGCTCAACACGAAATGGAGCACGAATTGAAATGTAAAAATGGTCCGAAAAATTAATTTTTTGATTTTGTACAAGCCGGCTTTCTTAGAAAGCCGGCTTTTTTTATGTCTTTGAACCAAATGATAATTGGTATTCTTTTACTTTGATTTTGCGCATATATCTAAGTAAATTTGGCGTCTTTAAATTTTTTATACAAACACTAATCGTTAGTAATAAATCAAACTATAATGAACAAAGGAACCGTAGCTCAAGTAATTGGTCCTGTAGTTGACGTTGATTTCACGGAAGGTAACTTACCTGAAATTCTAAATGCTCTTCACATTGAAAAAGATGGTGGCTTATTAACTCTTGAAGTTGCTCAACATTTGGGCGAAAACAGAGTTCGCGCTATTGCCATGGACTCTACCGATGGTTTAACACGTGGAACTGAGGTTAAAGATACCGGAACACCTATCTCAATGCCGGTAGGCGAGGATATCAGAGGCCGTTTATTTAACGTTGTTGGTGAAGCAATTGATGGTATCGCTGCTCCAAAGGGCGATCGACGCTCACCAATACACCGTGAAGCGCCAAATTTCGACGAATTATCATCAACCACTGAAATGTTTGAAACCGGTATCAAAGTAATCGATTTACTTTGTCCATATGCAAAAGGTGGTAAAATTGGTCTTTTCGGTGGTGCTGGTGTTGGTAAAACTGTATTGATTCAGGAGCTTATCAACAACATCGCTAAACAACATGGTGGTTTATCTGTATTTGCCGGTGTTGGTGAGCGTACTCGTGAAGGAAATGACTTATTACGTGAATTCTTGGAATCAGGCGTAATCAATTACGGTGATGAGTTCAAACATGCTATGGAAAATGGTGAGTGGGATTTATCAAAAGTAGATCCTGAAGCCATGAAAAAATCTCAAGCTACCTTAGTGTTTGGTCAGATGAACGAACCACCGGGAGCTCGTGCTCGCGTGGCTTTATCAGGTCTTACCGTTGCTGAATATTTCCGTGATGAAGTATCTCGTGATATTCTATTATTCGTGGATAATATTTTCCGTTTTACTCAAGCTGGTTCTGAAGTATCTGCTTTATTAGGTCGTATGCCTTCAGCTGTAGGT
>CAZIQX010000058.1:0-10208 GCA_964541325.1 uncultured Chitinophagales bacterium
TGAAATTGGAAATTTGTTTCAGATCATACTTCTTCAAGCCCAATTTGATGTAAGCCATAGATGTAACGGTTCCTGCCACACCAACTACTTGAAAATCTTTCAAAAAAACTGGTTCTGGATAGGCTGAAAATTGATCCCAAATGTGTTGTTCTGCTTGTTTTATGACATCGAGCGCAGGAGGATTACCATGTAAAAACCGTTCAGTAAATCGTACTGACCCCATATCAAAAGAATGACGACTTTCCAGTTTACATCCATTACCAAATGCTAATTCTGTGCTCCCCCCGCCAATATCTATCACCGTATATGATTTATATTCATTCACTTCGAGCATGGATAAAGCACCGGCATACGTCCATTCGGCTTCCTCTGCCCCGCTTAAAAGACGAATTTTCCATGCCGTTTCAGAGAAAACACGCTGAATAAACTCACTTCGATTTGAGGCATCCCTTACCGCACTAGTTGCCGTAACAATAGGCGCTTCTGCATCCGGAAATCGGTCGTTTAAAACTTGTTTATAGTGAAGAAGAGCATCAATTACTCGTTGCATGGAATCATCAGCGAGCGTTTTGTTGGCATCTACTCCTCTACCCAATCGAGGAATCTGTTGTTCTTCATAAACAGGCCGTACAGTAGATTCATCTTGCTCAACAACTAACAGTAAAACGGTATTAGTTCCGATGTCTATTGCTGATCGTAATCGCCTGCTAGTCATGGCTTTCAGGATAAAACTCAGGTTGACATTCTTTACAGGGACATAACTCTCTTAAGGTTTCCCACTTATACATTCCGGAATTATGGCCATCGCTCCATTGAATTTGAATGGCATAATTTCCAATTGGTGCAATGTTTTGAATATGTGTAATTCGGGTCGGTTTTTCAAAAAAAACAGCAGGATTAGTTGGCACACTCATATGAGCGTGTCCCCCTTTGCAAACAACACAAGGACAAGCTTTCCGTAATCCGTGCAAAGGATATCGGCTAACATGTTCATCTTTCCATATAATTTCTAACGTATTTTCTGACTTAAGAACAGTAATTGATTTTGGTAACATAATCGCGCTTTGAATGCAAATTCATCGTTTGGGGTTTACAAAGTTAAGGCATTATTCCTAAACTTGGTTGAGAAAGGTTCAACAACTACATGAATAACGACTTTAGAACAAAAATTTTATCATCTACTGATAAGGCCTACTTTTTACAGGCTGTTCAATTGTATTTCTTTTTCAAGCAGGAGTTAATCGAACCGTTAGACAAAGAACTTATCACCAAACTAGATGAAGGAGCAAGTTTAGTCTATAGTTTAATTCGAACCTACGTGTTGAATGAAAAATACGAGATTGCTTATTTGGAAGAAATCAATGAGTTACTGCGAGAAATCGATTCCTCTTCTAGTTTTGATGATACCCGTTTACAAATTCCAGTGCGGAGCATTAGAGAAATTGAGTTACAACAATTAGTTCCACTTCAGTTTAAGGATGAAGAAACGAATGAAGTTCTACAAGTGTTAGTGCATACTCATGAAGGAATAATCCTTTGGTCAATAAAAAATTGAAAGTACGTTATATGAAAATTGAAATCTGGAGCGATATTGTTTGTCCATTTTGCTATATAGGTAAGCGTAAATTTGAACAAGCAGTTAGAAATCTTGACTTTAAACAGGAACTGCAAGTAGAATGGAAAAGCTTTCAACTTCAACCCGAAACCAAAACGAATCCCAATCTATCGGTTCACGAAAATTTGGCAAAATCTAAAGGTATCCGTGTTGAACAGGCACAAGAAATGGCAGCATATGTTACTGAACGTGCAGCTGAAGTTGGCTTAAGCTATAATTTTGACCAAGCTGTTGTAGCCAATACGTTTCGTGCTCATGCCTTTCTGCATCTGGCCAAGGAATTTGGTAAACAAGGAGAAGCAAAAGAAATCCTGTTAAAAAGCTACTTTACAGAGGGGAAAAATATTGATTCAGATGATTTCTTTTTAGAATTGGCACAGATGCTACACATCAATACAAACGGTTTAATTGAACGGCTAAACTCAAATGAAATGAAATTAGCGGCACATGTTGATTTACAAGAAGCAGCAGAACTCGGAATTCGTGGGGTTCCATTTTTTGTATTCAATCGGAAATATGCCATCAGTGGTGCACAAGATGCTACAGTTTTTAAACGAACGCTGATTCAAGCATATGATGAATGGAAAGCGAGTTCTAAAAGCGCTACCTTCCAAACGATTGAAGGCGAAGCTTGTGATATAGATGGAAATTGTTGATTTTTCAGAAGTTTACTACTAAATAGAAATAAATATAGTATCCATGTTTTATCGGGTTACCCATTTAGCTGCAATTACAAGTTGTGTTTTTCTTTTTCTTTCTGCGTGCTCATCGGTTGAAATTCAACCTGCCAAGTACATTACTAAGCAAGATTTTTACTCAGAGTCAATCGCCGACTCCATCTTTAAATACGCTAAGTCATTTCCCGAAAACACGCAACTCTCCATTGCTTTACTTGATAAGGACACCATTGTTTATCAGGGTTTTATCCGAAAAAACGACACCTTACACTTTCAAAATAACACAGTTTCTGTTTTCGAGATTGGGTCAATAAGCAAAGTATTCACTTCTCTCCTTTTAGCTCATGAAGTAGTGCATGATCAAATGAATCTAAATGATCCTATTCAAGATTATCTAGGGTTTCCTTTAAAAGATTCTGTTGAAATCAATTTGAAACAACTAGCCAATCATACGTCAGGCTTACCTCGCATGCCCGGAAATTTTATGTTTGGTGCTTTGTTGAATCCGGGAAATCCGTACGCTACCTACACGGAAGATAAGCTGAAAGATTTTTTGAGCAACGAACTTGAATTGGAATCAAATCCCGGCGAAAAAGTAGCTTATTCAAACTTGGGGGCCGGATTATTGGGATATATTTTGGAAAAAAAATCGGGGAAATCATATGAAGAACTGCTCCAAACTCAAATTTTTCAGCCACTAAACATGAAGAGTAGCACTACATCATTGCATAGAATTGGGACTCAATTAGTAGCAGGTTTAGATGAAGAAGGAAAACCAACCCCAAATTGGACCTTAGGTGTTTTGAGTGGAGCAGGTGGCATATCATCAAACGTAGTAGATTTATCAAGATTTGTTATTGCACAGTTCGATTCACTTAACCCTGTATTTCAGTTGGCTCAAAAGGTAACGTTTAAGCAAGAAAAAGGCATGGATGTTGCTTTAGGATGGTTCCTTATAAAACGTAATGACGGTCAAATTTGGCATTGGCATAATGGCGGAACAGGTGGTTATACCTCATCCCTTAGCATGCATGTTCAATCGCAAAAAGCGGTCATCATTCTCAGTAATGTTTCTGCTTTTCACCCTGATTCCCGTTTAATCGACAAGTTGAATTTCAGTTTGATGGAAAATTTAGACACGCCATAAAGTTCTGAGTTCATTTCTATGCAAAAAACCTGTCACATATTGAATGGTGATTCTTTAGCGAATCATGTTTCAGCTCTTGAACTTGAAAATCCAATCATCTTTAGAGAAGCATTGATGGATGGCACTTTACAAGTGAATACCATGGAAGAATTAATAAACTCTCGCAGAGGGTATTTTAATAAACAATATCCCAATTTGAATCTTCCGGATTATGAGGATTATGCTGCTAAAGAACTACTAAAAATCGACCAAATCCAAAATGAAAGTAGCATCTATTTGTGGTTTGAGTATGATTTATTTTGTCAGATAAATTTTTGGTTTCTGATTATGGTATTACATGCTAAGAAATTGAATTACAAGCTTTTTTGGGTTACCCCGAGTAATGATTCCCCCTACAATTTTTTAAACAGCAATCCATCCCTCTTGTTAAAAAAAGCGCAAAATTGGTCTAATCTTTCTGAATTTTCATTCATTTGGGATGCCTTTGCAAATAAAGATTATTCAACCATAAAAAGCATCGTAGAAAAGGCAAATGCTTATTCCCATTTGAAAACAACTTTAAATCATTTAATTACTATTCATCATTTTCAATCACTAGATGATTTACTGATTGAGCGAATTCATGATGTAAAAAGAGAATTTGCACCCTTAACAGGTGCTGAAATATTTAAACAATTTTCATCTCGATATCCTGAGATAGGAATTACCGATATTCATTTTTTACGATTATTCAATCTTTCCTAATTTTATTATTAAAAAAATACTCTTTTACTAATATTTTTAGATAATAAGAATAAATAAGCCCTTCTTTTTATCCGTTTACCTTAATAAATTAGGCGTATAATCAAACACCAAAGGAGGTACTATGAAAGAATGGCAAGCTCACTTACATCCTGAAACGCTCATGATGTCGTATGGATATAATCCGCATCTATCGGAAGGTGCTGTTAAATGTCCAATATTTCAAACTTCAACATTTGTTTTCAAAAACGCAGAAGAAGGCAAAGCCTTTTTTGAGTTAGCCTACGGTTTACGCGATCGAAATCCGGGGGAAGAAACCGGTTTAATTTACTCCCGACTTAACAATCCCGATTTAGAAATCCTCGAAAATCGTTTATCTCTTTGGGATAAAGCAGATGATTGTGCCGTTTTTGAAAGTGGTATGTCAGCTATAACTACGGTTTTATTAGAATTTTTAAAACCGGGTGATTTATTACTTCACTCCGGACCTTTATATGGTGGTACAGATCACTTTATTCAACATTTTTTACCTAAGATTGGCGTGAGTACGCTCGAGTTTAAACCTCACGAAGATTTTGATACCATTATTGAAAAAATTCAAGATTCCGGTTTGGCTGAAAAACTTGCGATGATTTATATCGAAACTCCGGGAAATCCTACTAATGCTTTAATTGACATAAGCATGTGCCGGGAAATTGCGGATTTTTTTACAACAGAAGAACGTGTTCGCGTTTGTGTGGATAATACGTATATGGGTCCGCTTTGGTCGCATCCACTCGAACATGGCGCCGACTTAGTCGTTTATTCTGCCACAAAATATATTGGAGGGCATTCCGATGTTATTGCAGGTGCTGTTTTAGGCTATAAAGATGAAATGATTCGCGTGAAAACATTACGAACCTTTCTTGGTAACATGGCAGGTCCTTGGACAGGTTGGTTGTTATTACGAAGTTTAGAAACCTTGAAAGTTCGTATGACCAAACAAGCCGAAAATGCCCAACAAGTAGCCTCCTTTTTAAATACTCATCCCAAAATTGCCAAAGTTTATTATCTGGGATTGATAGACCCAGAGTCTGACCCGGACTCCTTTGATATCTACACGCGCCAATATCTCTCACCCGGGGCAATGCTTTCGTTCGATATTAAAGGCGGAGAGTCCGAAGCGTTTCGGTTCATGAACAACCTCAAGTTGATGAAATTAGCGGTGAGTTTAGGAAGTACAGAATCTCTTGTTCAACATCCTGCAACAATGACACATGCCGGAGTTCCTTTTGAACATCGAGAAGCGTTAAACATTACCGAGAGTTTGGTCAGAATTTCAATAGGAGTTGAACACATCGACGACTTAATTTGGGATTTAACTCAAGCTTTAGATCAGGTCTAAAAAAAAGCCTCTTTATCGAGGCTTTTTTTTATGCGTTTTGAAGTTCAATTAACCGACCGGCTTGAATTAAGTGGTCTTCCCGATAGACATTTGCCATGAACTGAATACCAATTGGTAATCCATCAGAATGCGTACCGACAGGTACACTAATACCACAAATACCGGCTAAATTGGCTGAAATGGTATAAATATCATTCAGATACATTTGAATAGGGTCATCGAGATTCGATCCAATTTTAAAAGCTGTTGTTGGTGCAGTTGGCGACACAATGACATCAACTTTGGAGAAGGCCTCTTTAAAATCATTACTGATGAGTCGTCTGATTCGTTGAGCTTTTCCATAATAGGCATCGTAGTAACCTGCACTTAACACATATGTGCCGAGCATAATTCTGCGCTTAACTTCAGTTCCAAAGCCTTCTGTGCGAGATTGTTTATACATTCTAACCAAGGCAGAATCAATTGTCTTAAGAGCAGCATCTAATTCGTCTTGGGAACCACCTGCAACTTTAATTCGCTCACGAATAGCTTGTGCTTCAGAAGCTAATTGCTCTTTCATGAGTTTCATATCTGCACGATGACCGTATCGAACTCCATCATACCGAGCAAGGTTGCTAGAAGCTTCAGCCGTTGCCAGAATGTAATAAGTAGCGATAGCATAGGCAGAATGAGGTAAATGAATTGGAACTAATTCCGCCCCTTTAGACGCCATTTTGTGTAATTGCGATTCAATCACTGATTTGATTTCAGGGTCTAAGCCTTCACCAAAATATTCAGCGGGAATACCAATTTTCAAGTTCGGATTCGGAGAGTCAATAACAGTTGAAAAATCAGGAACAGGCATATCAGCTGTTGTGCCATCTCGAGCATCTTTTCCTGAAATGACCTTCAGCAGATCAGCTGCATCGGAAACGGTATGCGCCAAAGGCCCGATGCTATCAAAAGATGAAGCATACGCAATCAATCCATAGCGTGATACACGTCCATATGTAGGCTTAATGCCCACCACACCGCAATAAGAAGCAGGTTGACGTATAGAGCCGCCTGTATCAGAACCAAGTGTTAAATTGACTTGATTTGCCGCTATTGCTGCTGCAGACGCACCGGATGAACCACCGGGAACGCGAGTGGTGTCGCGTGGATTTTTTGTAGGACCAAAAATAGAGTTTTCATTGGATGAACCCATTGCAAATTCATCCATGTTTAACCGTCCAAGAAAAACGGTATCCTCTGATTTTAATTTTTCTATCACGGTTGCATCATAAACAGCTTCGTAGGAACGAAGATAATTCGACGCACATGTAGCTTGTTTACCTTTTTCCGTAATCAGGTCTTTGATACCCATTACTGCTCCGGCCATTGAACCGGCAGTACCGTTTTCAATTTTCGACTGAATCTGTTCAGCTTGTTCAAGAGCTTGATCCGGATATAAAGCTACAAATGAGTTAATATCCGAGTTTGTTTTCTCAATAGTTGAAAGATATGATTCCACAACCTTCGGAAGGGTTGTTTGCCCATTCAACAGGGCTTTTCGTGTATTTCTGAAATCAGTAAACGACAAAACAGCTAATCAATTAATGAGTTTTTGTGGATTCGTTCTTTTTGGAATTTTCCTCTACATCCTGTGCACCGCGTTCAATTTCTTTGCGGATTTCACCGGAAGCCTTCTTGAATTCTTGAATTCCTTGACCAATTCCACGTGCCAATTCAGGGATTTTTTTGGCACCAAACAGCAGTAAAACGATTAAAACGATTACTACGAGTTCCATGCCACCAAAACTACCAAACATAATATTTATGCCTTTTTTAGTTGGGTTAAAAAGTTATATATTCGCGCCGAATACTACGAAATAAATGCAAGAGAAACGAGTGCGAGTTGTCGCTATAAATTAAATTTCAAAATTAGACACTAAGTACTTGATTTTCTCTGAAACTATTGTTTATTACGACAAACCTTTTAAACCTAGATTAACTCAACGAACCCTATGTATTGGACTATTGAATTAGCAGCAACTCTTGAAGATGCTCCATGGCCATCAACCCGCGCAGAATTAATTGAATGGGCTGAACGTAACGGATGTCCACAACAAGTGTTAGACAATCTTTATGAACTCGACGAGGAAGACGATACACCTTACGAAAGTATTGAAGAAATCTGGCCGGATTACATTATGAAAGAAGACTTTTTTCATAACGAGGAAGACGAAGGCTTCGATTACGACGAAGTGTAATTGACCTTTTCATATTTTTTTGCCGGTTTATTACCCTAAACCGGCTTTTTTATTTTATGCCCTTAAATTCCTGTTCTCAATAGCAAACGAAATCCTATCTTTCGCAGGTGTTTTCGCTTCGATTTATCCTTTTATTTCATTGTTTTACTTGGCTTTTGCTTTCAGGAGAACCCTTAAAAGCTCAATCCCCTATTGATTCCTCTCTTTTTGTAAAACAGGTTCGAATAACAGGTAATGAACGGATTAATACTTCTATTCTTCAAACAATAATTCGTACACGTACCAATAGGGAATTTTTAAATATCCCAAACTTTCGGCCTTGGTACTGGCTTTGGCGAATAACCAAATCAATCGGAGAAGCCCCCTATCCTCTTGTGCGCGAAACAATTGCAGCAGATATTGATCGCATTAAAACTTATTATGAGTCGCAAGGTTTTTTAGACACTCAAGTTGACACATCCATAATTCAATACAATAAAACTGACGTTGAAGTATCGTTCATTATAACCGAAGGTAATTCATCCACGATTCGTACGATTGCCTATGAGGGATTGAACCTGTTTGCAGAATCCAAAAAGCAACGAGCATTTCTTCAAGAATCCGAATTGACCGAATCTGCTATTTCCGATACTCTTTTTTACTCCAAAAAGAAATTTTCTTATGAAGCGGTAAATATTGAGCGCAATAGAATTATTGAAGCGCTCAAAAACAATGGTTACGCATCGGTCTCAAAAGATTCTATTCGTTTTCTAATCAAGCGGGATAGTATTCAAAAAAATAGCTTAGATATTTTGATATCTATCCGTCAGGGGCCATTGTATCATTTTGGTGATGCAACCATTGTAGTCACAGGACCGGAAGGTCAAAGCGATTATTCTGAAACGCTTTCTCTTCAAAATCCAGAATTCACTAAGGATTCGGCCAAAATTGTGATAAAAAAATCGCCAAGTACTGAAACAGATTTCTCCATTTTGTACAAACAAATCAAATTTAAGCCCGGAGATATCTTTAATAACTCTTTGTATTTACGTTCAGTTAATAATCTTCAGCAGTTGGGTATCGCCAATTTACGTCGCTTTTCGCTCAGCTCTGAAGGCGGTCTTCCCGATTTTAGTCAGCCCATGCTACCTGTTTTTGTTGATTTGCAAACCTTACCACGAAATACCATCAACTTTAATGTGTTTGGATTCCAACGATTTGGACTGGGGGCTGGTACGGGGATTACCTATCTGAACAGAAACTTATTTGGGTCAGCTGAACAATTGGAAATTGGCGTTAAAGGTAGTTTTGAATATGCTCAATTAGATGCTGACCAAAAGCTTTTATTAAGCAGTGAAGCTAGTATTTCGTATGCCGTTCCTGGTTTAAGTTTTCCATTTTCCGGTTTGAACCGAAATCCGGTTTTTGAAAATTCGCGAACAATTTATCAGCTTAGAGCTGCACAAATCAATCAATTTAATTACGATATCAAAGCCAATTTTGGATTTAATTTGAAGTATGAAGTAAATCACACCCAGAAATTCAGCTCTGTATTCGATTTATTTGAAATTGATTTAGTTGATGCGGAGGCAACCCCTGCTTTTATCACCGAATTGAATAATAATCCCAATCTCACACCACTTCAAAAAGAACTAATTTTACAGGATTTTCGTCCACAAATTAACTCTCAAATTCGGTACACCGTACGTAACTTGAACACAGATATTTTAAAGCACGATCGCGGTTATTATGTCGAGTCTTCTATTGAAATTGGTGGTACTGTTCCCTACTTAGCAGATCAAT
Source organism: uncultured Chitinophagales bacterium (assembly GCA_964541325.1). Classification (GTDB taxonomy): domain Bacteria; phylum Bacteroidota; class Rhodothermia; order Balneolales; family M1805; genus M1805. Next base: position 9,578 of record CAZIQX010000058.1, read on the forward strand.
TTATTTTTGAACCTGGAAATCTTGAAAACACGATTCCTAGCTTAGGTGATACCCGACTTCGTTATGATCAATTTGTAAAGCTTAGCTTAGACTACCGTCGGTACATTCCGTTTAACGAAGGGTCTGTATTTATGTATCGCGGTTTTGCCGGTTATGCGCTCCCTTTTGGAAATTCTACAAGTATTCCTTTAGTACGACGTTTTTTTGCAGGTGGTGCTGCTGATATTCGTGGTTGGGCTCCTGCAACTTTAGGACCCGGTCCTATTCAGGATAACACTTCACAAACAAATGGTGGGGAAATAAAATTAGCCGGATTTGCTGAATTGCGACAGGAACTATTCAAAAATGTGTTTTCAGCAACCTGGCAATTAGGCCTTTTTGTTGATGCTGGTAATATTTGGAACGGCCCAAACAACCCAAACCTAGAAACTCGTTTTAAGTTTGAAAATGTGCTAACACAAACAGCTGTTGGTACAGGTTTAGGAATTCGCATTGACTGGAATTATGTAATCTTACGAATCGATGGTGCTTTTCGCGCTCGTGAACCAGTTCGCTCAGGTTGGTTTAACGACAAAAAATTGTACTGGTTTTTTGGTATAGGACACGCTTTTTAAGGCCAGTTTTTCTACAA
>CAZIQX010000058.1:10218-11229 GCA_964541325.1 uncultured Chitinophagales bacterium
ACACTAAAGTGTATTTTTGCATTGTCAAAAGCATCTTCCGGTGATTTTGCATAGGTGAATGTTAGTAATCCTAATCGCGTTCGATAAGCTAATCCCAAACCCAATGATTGCAACCAGGTTTCAAATCCGGTAATTCTACCATTTTCAGATATTAAATCAGGAGTTCTTGTCCAACCTCTTGTATGGAAACCAAATAAATAGCTCGTTTTATCCAATAAGAAGCGATATTCAGCATTGATCCAGGCTGTATGCGATGCTCCAAATTGCTCTTCGTTGTAGCCTCGAAAGTTCAAAGAACCACCAAATCGGAATAAATCTGAATCTTGATAAAAATCGGAAAGTAAAATTACAGCCTGAGCATCAAGTTTTACAATATTGCGGAAAGTTAGCGGATAATAATATTCAGATGCTAACGTAAACCATTGTTTAGTTTCACGTTTGGGATAAACAGAGGCTGCGTCTTCAATCTGATTGATTTTAGTTCCGTATTCAGTACCAATTTTTGCAAACAATCCTTTGGTTGGCACAAAAAAATCATCTCTGAAATCTAATTTGTACCAAAACCCATAGAACAACGCATTTCCATTACTTACGGTCTGATTTTGAGCAAGTCCACCGCCGGTTGATTCACTTCTTACTGTAAAACCAATTTCACTATGTAAACTCAACTCATACGAAGAAAACAAGCGCATATTTCTGGTCTGAAAGGTGCTGTCACGCTGATATAAGTCAAACTGAAAACCTACGATTATGGGTAAATCAGCAATATATTGTTGTTGAAGTTGAACTTGAAAACGTGTTCTGAAAGCTTCTAATCTCTGATAATTTAAAGCAACTTGATTCCCCTCAGCCAGAATATTCATAACATCTAAAACAACATTTCCAACAATCTCCCCGCCGCCATTTACATTTGGCACATATCCTAAAACCATATCAAAGCGGTTAGGGTTTTGTGGTAAAACGTTGTATGCTAACGCAATCATTGAATCGGTTCGAACTAAACGCCCCTCA
>CAZIQX010000058.1:11239-12156 GCA_964541325.1 uncultured Chitinophagales bacterium
ACGTACTTTTGCTTGTTGTTTATCCATATCAGAAATCGTAGTTGGAAAGCGTAAACCCGACAATTTTGTGAGATAAGAAATCGACAAACTGCGATTACCATTAATTAAAAGCCTATCTACCTGAACGGGATAAGCTTGTTGAATTTTCAGATAAAGCTTAACGTTTTTGGTAATTTTATCAAGATGTAAGGAGTCAACTGAAATCGTGGCATGCAGAAAATTTTGCTTAAGCAGTTCTGTTTGTAGTACGTCTAAAATGTTATTTTTTAGTTGTTTTGAATAGATTTGATTGTTGAAACGATTCAATAAAAAAAGGTATGAGTCACTTAAACTATCCTGAATGTGTATAGATTCAACACGGTAAAGTTGACCTTTTTCTAACTGATAGCTAGAATCTATGTTCACGATTTTAGCCTCTAAGTAGCCTTCTTCCCATGCAGAAATTCGTTGCTGCTCAATAGCTATTTTAGTTTCAAAAGATTGACTCAATACGGATTCCAAACTCCCAATCACAATCCATCCCAAACTGAGTAAAAAGATTGTTATCAGGTTGAATAAAGCTTTTTGCATGTTTGAATATACTATCCTAAAAACAAAAAAGGGTGATTACCGTTGGCAATCACCCTTATAAATTGAGAGCTTTTTTTATTCAAAAATAGCTTTTACAAAGTTTGGTAGCGCGAATGCACCTGTATGAACATCTTCATTGTAATACTTCAATGATGATGCCAATGCAGGCACTCCTTGTTTAACTCGTTCCATAACTTCTTGTGAATGAGGATCAATGCCTTTAGATGCAAATGTTAAACACCAAAATCCGGTTGGATAGAGCGGAATAAATGCAGTGTATAATTTTGCAACAGCAAACGTTTCACGAGTTGCATTCATAATTGATCGAATGCTATCATGATATTTTT
>CAZIQX010000058.1:12166-15173 GCA_964541325.1 uncultured Chitinophagales bacterium
ATAATAATAACATCGTATGGAGTTTTAACATTTTTTACGAAAGCGATACCGTCTTCAAAAAGAACGTTCAACTTGGGATTATTGAAATCTCCTACATGAGGCATGTGTAATTTAGAAGCACGAACAACGGCTTCATCAATTTCAACCATGTCAACGTGTTCAACAGAAGGATGTTTTAACACTTCGCGAGCTGTTCCACCATCACCACCACCAATAATCAAAACACGTTTTGGATTTGGATGTGCAAACAATGCAGGGTGAGAAATCATCTCGTGGTAAACAAATTCGTCTTTTTCAGAAAGCATAACCATTCCGTCGATAGTCATGAGGTTTCCCCATGTATCGGTTTCATAAACTTCCACCATTTGATACGGTGTTTGCTCTGAAAAAAGAACTCGTTTCACACCAACAGTTAAGCCGGTGGCTTCATTGTAATATTCGTTATACTGAAATCCCATGGAACGTTCTACTTATTTGTACCAAAGAACAGCAGCAGCAAATACAGATCCGTGTTTTTGAACAACGTATTCTGCACCAAGGCTTTTAACTTCTTTTAAAGCGCGATTACGGTACGCAAAACCATCAATAACCATTTGACGCACACGAGCTTCCACTACTTCTAGTGGAGCAGCGTCTTCATGTTCCATGATTACACCGGGTAAGGTTGGGTCTTCCGGAATACCCACAGCAATTGCAGCTGAAATTACTTCTCCAGGATTGGAAGAAGTGTACATGGCATAAGCCACTGGAATTAAACCGCCTTTAGGAAGAACTACATGATTCACTTCCTCAGCAGCAGGAGGAACGATGGAACTCATTCGAACTAGATTGGTATCCCCTACTCCGGCATCTAAAAGAGCCTGATCGAAGGCATTTAGAGGCATATTGCCTTCGCCTTTACCTTTAACTAACCAGTAAATATTTGGGGTTTTTACCATTGAAAATTCTGACATTTCTGCTAAGCCTCTATTATTTGTAAAAGTTTAATTCTGCGTTTTCTTTCGGTTTGAAGAGTAATTCTTCACCGGGACCAACTTTGAAAAGTCCTCTTTTTAATTCCATACTGGAAACATTGGATGACTTAAAATTATCTTTTAGATACTCTTGGATTACCCAAGGATCAATAGTTTCACCGCAAGTAAAAATATCAACTGCAGCGTAACCGTATTCCGGCCAGGTGTGAATAGCTACGTGTGACTCGGCGATAACAACAGTACCACTTACGCCGTGTGGACTAAATTTGTGGAAATTGTGAGAAATTACTGTTGCTTTAGCATTTTTGGTTCCGTCAAGGAGGACACGTTCAACAAAATCAACATCGTTGATGGCGTTAACGTCACAATCGTAATATTCGACCAGAATTTGTCTTCCAAGTGCTTTCATTTCTATATAAACCTTACCTGTCTTAATCGTTATGGGTTATTTCTGCGTACTTCAGCGCATAAAAGTTTGAGTTTTTTTTGTTTTGGTTTTTTGTTTTGCCCCTTTAAATCTGCTGAAAACTGCTGTATTTTGCAGAAATTCAACTTTACTTCTCCGGAAGCATAGCGAGCAAAAATAATCAATTTTTAAACAAATGAATACCGCATTAAAAGAATTTTATACGAAGGAGGATTTACTTCACATTTACCGCCAATTAGTTACGCCTCGCCTTATCGAAGAACGCATGTTAAAACTGCTCAGACAGAATAAAATAGCCAAGTGGTTTTCAGGTATTGGTCAGGAAGCGATTTCAATTGGGGTAACCTTAGCCTTACATAATGAGGATTATATTTTGCCCATGCATCGAAATTTGGGTGTATTCACTTCACGTAAGGTAGATTTGTATCGTTTGTTCTGCCAACTTTTTGGAAAAAAAGATGGCTTTACTAAAGGTCGTGAGCGCTCGTTTCATTTTGGCTTGATGGAACACCATATAATCGGGATGATTTCTCATTTAGGAGCCATGCTTCCTGTTGCTGCAGGACTAAGCTTAGCCGCTCAATTGCGTGGTGAAAATCGAATCTCTGTGGCTTTTACCGGAGATGGAGCTACAAGTGAAGGTGATTTTCATGAAGCATTAAATTTAGCAGCAGTTTGGAAGCTACCCGTACTATTTGTAGTTGAAAACAACGGATATGGTTTATCCACGCCAACTCAGGAACAATATGCATGTAAAGATATTGCTGATAAAGGCATCGGATATGGGATAGAATCTTTTATCATTGATGGCAATGATGTATTAGCTGTTTTTGAAAAAATTTCTGAATTACGCGCTTCTATTCTTGAAAACCCACGTCCGGTTTTAGTTGAAATGAAAACTTTTCGAATGCGTGGCCATGAGGAAGCCTCAGGAATTGCCTATGTACCTCAAGCTCTACTTGATGAATGGGAGAAAAAAGACCCTATCAAGCGATTTGAAGAAAGATTACATGTTGATTTTGGATTTGATCATTTTATTTTTGAATCTGAACGGGAAGCGCTTTTTCATCAGATTGACAAGGAAATTGAACGTGCTTTACAATGCCCTCTCCCAACGCCGGATTCAATCAACTTACATACAGACATCCTAAAACCATATTCTCCTGTTGAAGAGCAAACGAGTGGTATGATGGTGGAACGCCGTTTTGTTGATGCTATTTCTGAAGGTTTGTCTAAGGCATTTTCTGAGGATGAATCGGTTATAATGATGGGGCAAGACATAGCAGAGTATGGAGGTGTTTTTAAAGTATCACAGAATTATGTGCAACGATTTGGCAAACATCGTGTTAGAAATACGCCCATTATTGAATCAGGTGCAATTGGTGCGGCTTATGGTCTTGCTTTGGCGGGAATGAAACCCGTTGTGGAGATGCAATTTGCAGACTTTATAACCTGTGGATACAATCAAATTGTGAATAACTTAGCGAAATCATTGTATCGTTGGAGTGATGGCATCAATGTAACGATTCGAGCACCTCATGGTGCCGGTGTTGGCGCAGGACCTTTTCATTCACAAAGTCCCGAAGCCTGGTTTATGCAACATCCC
>CAZIQX010000058.1:15183-15516 GCA_964541325.1 uncultured Chitinophagales bacterium
GCTTAAAGGTTTTGGTTCCCACTTCGGTTCAAGATGCACAAGACATGGTCTATACTGCTATTCAAGACCCCAATCCTGTACTCATTTTCGAACATAAAAAACTCTATCGCAGTTTAAAGGAATTGGTGACCGAATCCCCCAAATTAATTGATTATCATAAGGCAAATTGGGTTCGTAAAGGCACCGATGTTACGATAATTACTTATGGAATGGGAGTTCATTGGGCGAATGAGATCATCGAAAAAGAAAATCTGATTGGGCAAATCGGTGTTTTAGATTTGCGTTGCCTTTCCCCGATTGACACTCAATCCATCGTAAATGCTGTAAAAGAAA
>CAZIQX010000059.1:0-2409 GCA_964541325.1 uncultured Chitinophagales bacterium
TTGTTAGAACAAGGGAAATGCACGATCTTGGTTATCCCACGGACGAAGACGTCCGTGGGATAAGTATTAAATGATACATTGTTTTTCTCAAACCCCTTCAGAAATTAAAATCAAACTTCCTGGCGTAAGGTTTCTAAGGGTGGCGAATCCAATAAACCGCGGGTATTTAGCCAGCCAATGCCAACCGTTAACAATGAAATCGCGCTAAATGCCAGACCAATCGTAAGTCCATCAAACGCATAAGCTGTTTTGAAAACAAATTGTGTAAGTAGATAAGTTGCACCAACAGAAAGTATAACTCCTGTTGCCGCTGCCATCAAACCAATAAATAAAAACTCAGCTAATAAAATTTGTTCAATTTGTTTACGCGATGCGCCAATAGTCCGAAGTAAGACTGATTCCCGAATTCGTTGAAATTTGCTTGTAATCAATGATGAAACTAAAACCACAACGCCGGTTAACACACTAAATAATGCCATGAATTGTATTGCAAGCGATACTTTATCCAAAATGCCATTTACAGTGTCGAGAATGAGATTTAAGTCAATGATGGAAACGTTCGGAATGCGTTCAACAAGCGCCCGTTTAGCCATAGATGCTTGTTCAATGGAATTAAATTTGGTTAAAATCACCCAAAATTGAGGTGCATTCTCTAAGATACCTACGGGAAAAATCACGAAAAAATTGGGTTCTACTCGTTGCCAATCCACTTCTCGGATACTGGCAATGTAGGTTTCAATCGGAATGCCCTGAACGTCAAAAACTAAGGTATCGCCCAATTTTGCATTTAAATCATTGAGTAAACCGATCTCAAGTGAAACAGGAATCGGTTGTTGTGATAAATCCGCTTTCCCAATAAACTCACCTTGTACCAACTTTTCAGCTTCTTTTAATGATCCGCGATAAGAAGACCGATATTCTCGTTGCAAGGCCCAACGTCGGGCACGCCGAGAGGTATCTTCCAAAATTTCCTGTGTTGAGCGTCCATTTATGGAAGCCAAATTCATAGTTACGATGGGAACAGCAGCATTAACAGGCATGTTCATATCCTCAAGGGTGCGTATCGCTGTATCTTTTTGGTCTTGCTGAACATCAAACAGCACCATGTTGCTTTCCGATTGTTGTGCGGTAACATCCAATTCACTCAACAGTTGATTTTGTGATAACAAAAGAGTGGTAATCAAAAAAGTGCCTAACCCAATGCTGACAAGCATTAGCAGAGTTTGATTATTCGGGCGAAAGACATTTGCCAAACCTTGTCGAATCGTAAATCGTGCAGAGGAAGGAAAATAGCGTCGTATGGCCCACATCAAGGTTTTAGCTACAGCGGCCAACAATCCAAAAGAAAACAATAAAGCCAAACCAAATAGAATGGCGTTTTGAACCGAATTCATTTGCAGATAAGAAAAGCCAAATAACGCTAGCCCCAATAAGCCCCAAAGTAACCACTGTAAACCGTCTTTCCAGCTCGATATAGGTTGCTCAGCAATGCGAAGAGTTGCCAAGGGCGAGGTTTTTCTAACTTGAACCAAAGGAATCAGTGCAGAAATCAAGGTAAAAATTAACCCAATACTAAACCCTTTAAAAACAGCCCATAAGGAGAATCCAGATCCAATACTTACAGGAAGAAAATCACCAAAAATTACAGGGAAAAGTGGTACAAGGCTAAGCCCAAGAAGTGCACCAATAAATGCTCCAACAGTGCCCATCGCGCCAATTTGTATCACAAAAATCAAAAGAGCAGCATGGGAGGAAACCCCTAAACACCGCAGTAGCGCAATCGTGGTTTTTTTCTGCTTTGCATAAACTTGAATAGATGAGCCAACGCCAACAGCTCCCAGTATGAGTGCTATAAAGCCTACTAAATTCAGAAAAGCGTACAGATTATCCAATGCGCGACCTAACTGACGCTTCCTACTCTCCACGGTTTGAGTTCGTATTTTTTGTTCTTGAAAAAAATCACGTTGAGTTCGAACCAGGTCTTGTGCGCCATCTAATTGATAAAACTGCTCATAGGTAATACGAGAGCCTTTTTGAACTAAATGGGTCTCATTTAATTGTGATAAAGGGATGTAAACACGCGGCCCGACAAAAGCGGCTACAGCTGCTTCCCCCGGTATTTTTCCGATAATTCCCGCAATTTGAAAATAACGTGAGCCCACTTTGAGTGAATCGCCTATTTGAGCATCAATAACTAAAGCTAATGACTCATCAATATAGGTCTCGTTGAGGCTTAAATTGGCTAAAGTGCGATTTTCTGGAATAAAAACCATCTCACCGTAATAGGGAAATGCTCCTTCGAATGCCCGAATTTGTACTAAACGGGATAGACCGTTTTTTTGTAACAATACCATCGAAGCGAATCGAACTTGTTCACTTTTTTGAAATTCTAGTGTGTCGAAAACAGCG
>CAZIQX010000059.1:2419-15394 GCA_964541325.1 uncultured Chitinophagales bacterium
TGGAATCTCCAAAAGATTGAATGGAAACCAGTGCTGCAATACCAATAGTGATGGAGGCTACAAAGAGAAAAAATCTTCGCAAATTGGAGCGACCGTCGCGCCAGGCCATTGTTGCGTACCAGGAAAAAGAGGGTTTTGCCATGTTGATTGCTTTAAACTAGTTCTGTGGAGCCTACATATTCATCCAACACAATTTCCCCGGCTTTTAAATGAATAATGCGTTGAGCTTTTTGGGCTAGATGTAAATCGTGAGTTACTAAAATCAACGTAGTATTGAGATCCTTGTTGAGTGAAAACAACAAGTTTTGAATGGATTCACCCGTTGAAGTATCTAAATTTCCGGTTGGTTCATCGGCAAACAATATTTCAGGATCGTTGATAAAAGCTCGTGCAATGGCAACTCGTTGTTGTTCGCCCCCTGAAAGTTGTGTGGGATAGTGATGGGTTCGATCGCCCAAACCTACACGTTCAAGTAATTCTTTGGCTCGTTTTGTTCCGTTGGTAATACCTTTTAGTTCTAGCGGAATTAACACATTTTCAAGGGCTGTAAGAGTCGAAATAAGTTGAAATGACTGAAAAATGAAGCCCACATGTTCACTACGAAGTGCAGCGCGTTCATCTTCATTCAGAGGTCCAAGTGCTTTACCGGCAATGAAAATTTCACCCTGAGTTGCACGATCGAGCCCTGCGCACAAACCTAGTAGGGTAGTTTTTCCGGAACCTGATGGACCAACTATGGCAGTAACGGTTCCTTTTTGGATTTCAAAACTGATGGATTTTAAAACGTCGATGGATTTATTTCCCGAGCGATAGGTTTGGGTTACGGATTCTACGGTTAACATGAATATGATTTTAGATTAAATAGGTGCGCAGATGATACATTATTTGCAGGTGTTTAACACGAGCCGTTGTGCCTACGTTCAATTCCTTCAGATGTTTTTGAAAGAGGATTCCTGCGGTTGATTTATCAATGCGGGCTAGACTTTTAGGACTAACAGCCCGCGAAAGCTTTCGGGGCTGGTAGTCCTCCGTGGGGTAAAAGTGATAAGAGCCGCGGACGTCCACGTCCGTGGGATAAAAGCGATAAGAGTCTAAGATGCCGAGCTGACTCACATATCAAATCAACAAACAAACAAACAAACGAAACAAAAAAATCAAACGTTAAAGCTAAAGTCGTTTTATTTTCAGCATCAACCCAACAAACGAGTATGCTTAGAATCCTTTTACTAGCTATTTTTTTTCTTTATCCACAGCCCCATCAAGCACAAGAAAAACCTATTCGGGTTTTGTTTTTCGGCGATAGTATTACGGCCGGTTATGGACTTGAAAAATCCCAGGCATTTCCCGCTGTACTGCAAACCATAACCGATTCCTTGGGCTGGAACGTAGAAATGATTAATGGAGGACTATCAGGCGAAACCTCAGCCGGTGGTCTCCGACGTGTGGATTGGATGCTACAAAAACCGGTTGATATCTTTGTTCTGGAACTTGGTGGAAACGATGGACTCAGAGGTTTACCCATCGAACAAACACGAAGTAATTTGTCTCAAATCATTGAAAAGGTTCGGGTTAAATATCCGACATCAATTGTGGTTTTGGCAGGTATGCAGGTGCCACCTAACTTAGGAACGGATTACACTCGGGAATTTGCCGGTATTTATCCAGATTTAGCCAAAACATATCAAACTCCACTGATACCTTTCATTTTGGAAAAAGTAGGAGGGAACCCCGATTTGAATTTACCTGATGGCATTCACCCTACAGCAGAAGGACACCAATTGGTTGCTCAAACGGTGTGGGAAGTTTTGCAGCCTATCCTAAAAAAGCAGATTAAATCATGATTTACTCACTCCAAATCCAAGTAGAACAAGATTTTGTTGAAAAGTGGATGGAATACATGGAAACCATACATATTCAGGATGTTCTTCAAACAGGATGTTTTACAAAAGCGGTGATGTATCGCTTAGACGAACAAGAGTTGATATTCAGAATTGATTATCATGCAAATTCAAAAGTGGAACTTGAACGATATCTTTCGTGTTTTGCCAAGCAATTACGAGATGATCATGTAAACCACTTTCCAAAAGGAGTTACAGTTACTCGAAACTTCTGGAATCCCATTTTTTCAATAATAAATTGATATGTTTTTCGAAGCCATCGCTTTTATGATTGCTTTTCCTTTGTGTCTCATCATGACAAAATGGATTCTTTATGCTGATTTTGAAGTGGATGAACTTCGCATGATGCGCTTATTTGCCATGTTTTGGGATGGTAATCCGTCACACGAACGAGACGCTTGGAAAGCGGTATTACATCGACTGCAAGAGAAGAAAGCTCATAAAAAAGAAATCCTGTATGTAAAAGAGCGGATTTGGGTTACAGGTAATGAGGAATTAGGCTCAAAAAACGCAGAGCCATCTATACTTTTAGTGAACTGATATCAGTTTATTTTCAACATCTGTCTTCGATTAAATCACAATTCCAATCAAATTACTATTCCAATCAAATCTTTTTCACAAAAAAAGGCCCCGATTTTCACCGGGACCTTTTAAACTCACACGCTCTCTCAATCGTTACTTCTACTTAATCAAAATCATTTTGCGAATTTCTACAAAATTTCCGGCTTGAATCCGATAGATGTACAGTCCACTTGCCAAATTTCGTGCATCGAAAGTAACCGCATGAACACCCGTACTTAATGGCTGATTAGCCAAAACCTGCACAAGTTGTCCAACAGCATTATACACTTCCAATCGAACGTGTTCTGAACCTGCTAAACTAAATCGAATGGTTGTAGTGGGGTTAAACGGATTCGGATAGTTTTGGAATAAGGCGAATTCTACAGGTTCTTGAGAAAATTCGTTAGAAACGGCTTCAGGTGTTGAGAAGCTTCTTGCCATTGAGAACTGAATTTCTTCCCCAATTACCGTTCCAACGCGCCAGAAATAGGTGGATTGGTCGGCAAGGTTTTCAATAAGAATTCGATTGGATTTGGTTACCAATGAATCAACTAAAAGCGCATCAAACGAATTGGTTGACGATACTTGAACACGATAGGCATCGGCGTTAAATATTTGATTCCAGATGAGTTCAGCTTCGTTTGGAAGTTCAGTTATAGACTCGTCAGCCGGTAAATACAGACTCGGAACTCCGGTAGATTCAACGGTATCATCATTAAAGAGTCTTGCCAGATTCTTATATGCTCGGCCATCTACCGTAGTAAAATCACCTACAATATAAATTTTGTTGTCAGGCGCTAAGTGAATTTTCTTCACCGTATTGTCAGCACCGGTGCCAATTTCAAAGGTTTCATCACGAGACCCGTTGTTCAATAATCGAGCGATTCGATTGGTGGTAACGCGATTCGCGCTTCGGAAAATACCGCCAATCAAATATTTGCCATCATTTTGTTGGGTGATTACACTAAGATTTGAGCCAATCTGACTCGAAAAGCTATCGTCAGTGGAACCATTGTAATTAACTCGCGACATATACACGCCGGCACCGGAATGAGCCATGGCAATTTTTCCGTCATTTTGGGGTTCAAAAGCAGAAATGAAGAACAAGCTTGTGGTAAAGCTTTCATCTAAACTTCCATCCGGATTAATTCGAGCAAAACTATTTTGAGAAATTCCATTGTAGGTTGCAAATTGACCGGCAATCAAAATTTTACCGTCTAGTTGTATTTCCATCATAGAAACCGTTCCTAAACCTGCAATTCCACGGGGACCAAGTCCGGTATTAAAACTTTCATCTCGAGAACCATCACTATTTAAACGAGCTATCGCACGGATATCAAGCCCATTCAACAAGGAAAATTGACCACCAATAAGAATTTTTCCATCGGGTTGAAGCTTTACAACCTGAATTTCAGAGTTTGTGGCATCACCGGCATCAAACGACTCATCTAAGGTTCCGTCTAGTTGTAAACGAAGGATTCGATCTCTTCCAAGTGTGTTGTCAAAACGACCTGCCACCACAATTTTACCATCAGGTTGAAGTGCGATATCATTGATTCGGTCATCAAACAAGGTAAGAACAAACGTGGTATCGCGCGACCCATCAGGATGCATTCGAATGACCATATCGTCGGCGATATAGTTTCCACGTTGAGTCGGAAAAGTAAACACACCGGATGCTAGAATCATACCGTCAGGCTGGACCGCTATAGTTGAGATAGTGCTTCCACTTTCATAAAAAGGCTCGAAAGAATAATCCACATTACCCGGATTGAACTCACCAATTAAATCGGTTTTAAAGGTATAGATGGGCGTCCAAGCGCTTTTGGTATCAGCGGGGTCGGCGGCACGTATTTGCCAATAGTAGCGGGTAAAACTTTCTAAAGAAGCCGTTGCCGTAAAGTTTGTATCCGGAATTCCAGCTTGTTGAATGACAGGTTCTGAAAGGTTTTCATTCTTTGAAACAACGATTTCATACGTTGCAGCACCTGTTGTTTTATACCAAGTAAACACCGGGTTTAATCCAACAAAGGAAGTGTTATTGGTTGGATACATCACGGAAACTGGATCCAATGCTTTTGTTGTAAAATTCCAAGGTGATGCAAATTCGCTGACCTCAGTGGCGGATGATTGACGAACCGTCCAGTAATAGGATTTTTCAGCCAAGAAATTTTCTTCAGGTGTAAAGCTCGTTTCTGTTAAGCTGTCCACCGCGATTACTGTTTGTGTGAGCGCTTCGTCTTCGGCAACAATCAACTCATAATATTCGATGCCTTCTTCCGTGGTAGCCCAAGTAAAGGTAGGTTTGAAAGGTACATTGGTTGCATTTAAGCCAGGCTCTGACAAAAATGGACTAGGAAGTAAAGATGCATTGGGATTCCCAAATAGGCGAGAAATGCGTCCTTGAGTTTTGCCATTATAAGCCTGAAAAGCTCCAACGGCTAAGATTCGGGATTTGTGAATGGGAATAATTCGATAGACCACATCACTAAAACCTAATGTTGCTTCAAAGTTGGTGTCGCGCCCTCCACTTGGTAGGAGTTGCATGATGTTACCAACGGTTTCACCATTGAAGGTTAAAAAGCGTCCAGCAACGGTGATTTTTCCATCAGGTTGAACAATCATCGACTCAACGGTTCTATAAGTTCCTCCGCCAAGACCAGAACCAATCATAAAGGTATTGTCAAGGGAACCATCAGGATTTAATCGTGATAAGTAGTTGTAACCACCAACTAGGATTTTGCCATCTTTTTGAAGTGCAATGGAGTAAATCGTATTTGAGTTGGAAATGTTGGTTGAAAAACCCGCATCTGGTGAACCATCAGGTAAAATTCGAACAATCATGTTTTGTGTTCGGCCATTGTATGATGAAAATGTTCCTGAAGCCACAATTTTTTCATCAGCTTGAATGGCTAATACGTTCACATTTCCACTAAAACCCACACCCGTTACAAAAGATTCATCGAACGAGCCATCGGCATTTAAGCGAGCAATGCGATTACTTGTGTTTCCGGCAACGCTTGTAAATGTACCACCAATTACAATTTTGCCATCACTTTGGATTACAATTGCGTTCACATTACCACTCGTAATGGGACTTGTGAACGAATCATCAAGGGTTAAATCTTCATTTAAACGAACAAGAGCACGAGTATTCGCCACATTATCAAAACTGGAAAAACCGCCACCTGCAAGAAACTTGCCATCTTCAAGTCGCACCATACTATTAAACCTACCGTTTAGAATAGGGAGAGACTTAGATAGTTTACCGGTGCTGTCTAATACGATAGTTGTAGTTGTTGGAACACCGTTGTAATTACCTGTATTCGCAGAAGAAACAATGTATTGATTGGAGTCCACTTCAAAGGCAAAAGTTGGAATAAATTGCATGCCATCACCACCGTAATTCCATGCGACATCTATGTAACCTTGATTTGCCGGAGAATAAATAAAGCGCTTAAATCTTGAAAAAAGACCAGCATTGCCATTTTCCTCAATGCCTTTCACACGCCAGAAATAATCCTGAAACAGCGTTTTTTCAAACATTGGTGTACTTTCGTTGCCAACAACTTGCTCATCGACTACGAATTGGGTAAATAAAGAATCTTTCGCGATTTGAAGATTGTAGGAAACGGCATGTTCGTTGGCCTCCCATGTTAAGGCGATGTCCTCGGTGCGAAAAAACGAAGAATCGGCAGGAGAGGATAAGGTAATTGGGCTTAACACTTGAGCAGCGTTTGACCAATAAAGTCCAATGGATTGAGTTTGTGTGACGGAATATGCTTTTCCTCCAGCTAACACTCGATTATCATCAAAGGGAAAAATGGCTGTAAAATAATTGCTTGATGTAATTTTAAAGCCCGTGTCAGGTGTTCCATCGCTATTCAATTTGGCCAGATAGTCAGTTGAATGACCACCAACACTACGAAAAGCACCACCAATCATGATTGAGCCATCATTCAATTCGCTTACTACATCAACCTGTCCGTTAATAGTACCGGCTGCAAAGTTGGTGTTTAAGGTTCCCAAGGAGTCTATTTTGGCTAAATAGACTCGTGAGGTTCCTGCATAAGTGGAGAAAAAACCATTGATTAACAGGGAGCCGTCTGTGAGTCTTGCGATTCTTGAAACCGAGTTATTAGGCCCTGTTCCCGGATTAAACGAGGTGTCGAGACTTCCATCGGGATTTAAGCGAGCCAATCGATTTCGTGTAGTACTATTTACGGTTGTAAAGGCACCTGAAATCACGATTTTACCATTAGGTAAAACAGTGAAATCGGTTGGCGGCTGATTTAACACAGGAGCAAACGATGCGTCAAGTGATCCATCACTATTGATTTTAATAAATCTGCCAACACTTGCGCCTTGATAGGTGCTAAATTGACCCATCACTAGATATGAACCATCAGAAAGGGCTTCAACCTTAAAAACCGCGGAATTAAAACCGGTTCCAATTGAAAATGTTTGGTCTAAAGTGCCATCAACATGTAAGCGAGCCAATCGATTGTATGAAACACCATCAACGGTTGCGAATAATCCATAAATCATCAATTTACCATCGGCTTGAACCGTAACGCCACGCACTTCGGCATTAATGACCGGTGGCACAAAATCTTGATCGAGGCTGCCGTCCGGTTTTAGTTTGGCTAGTCTGTAACGCTGCTGACCATCAAACTGAGCAAACGTGCCTGTAATAAAGGCCGACTTATCTGGAAGCACCAAAATAGAAGTGATATCACTATTTGTAGCCTGTCCAAGTTGATAGTTTATGTCTAGCGAACCGGGAGTTACAGCACTGTACTGCGCCCAAGCCGGAAAGTAAAGGGTAAGAATCCCCAAAAATAGAACCCATTTTTTCATAGTAAGTAGAAGTTAATGTACGGTTTATGATAGGCTAAGGTATTAGTTAAACCGTGGGAGGGCTATAACACGAATGGTGTATTTTATAGGGAAATCAGAGGTAATTTGCTCCTCAAAAAAAGGTATTAACAACAAATCATTTACAGTTGAAGATGTGGTATTACAATCAATAATTGATGTAACCATCAAATTCAAGTAGTTCTTCGTAGGTGATAACATCGCCGGCATCTGTTTCGGTTATCTCTGTGCGACTTGTGCCCGCACCACCTTGCACAGGTTCGAGTGATATCGCAATTCCACCACCTTCTGCAGCTGTATTAAAATGAATATGAGCAGGGTGGATGCCACCATCAGGAGTACCGGTCAGATTAATGGTAACTTGAGTTGAACCATCATCATATTTTTCGAACGTAGCCGTTCCACTAATAGTTGGTACGGCAACACTTGAGAGTGTGTATTGTTTGGATTCACCGGTAAGTTCAGTATTATCGGAATTGTCTGAACAAGCTGCAAAAGCCCAATGAGACTAACAATGTAAACATCGTTACTTTTTTTAACGTAATCATGTTGATTGAATTTTGGTTGAATAAGTTAAGTAAGCATCACGAAGTTTTTGTGATGAGTTGCGTGAGGATTAAATTGTTGAGCTCAACTTCAAAAGAAACTGAATGAGTGATGTAATCATTCCCC
This sequence comes from uncultured Chitinophagales bacterium, assembly GCA_964541325.1. Classification (GTDB taxonomy): domain Bacteria; phylum Bacteroidota; class Rhodothermia; order Balneolales; family M1805; genus M1805. The sequence goes on from CAZIQX010000059.1 coordinate 10,429, forward strand.
AATGTTCTCATGTTTTTTAAAAAACGCCAAATTCTAATAAGCATTAGAAAAAGAGACGTATTGAATTCAACCTATAATACAAACAATGAAATCAAAATAGGGCGAAATAAACTAACTAGTAGAATATATGTTGGAAAATAATTATAGGAGATTCGAGGATATTATCGTTTGGCTATTAGTTTGATACGTGTAGCTGAAAATCATTCTTTAGCACATTTCCTAACTAACGATGATTCTATCAGGCCAAAGCATACTGGGTTTATGCTCAAGAAGATTAAGGAAAAAATGCATTCATTAACATGTAATCTATTGCTCCCGTTTGTGAATGACAACTAATACACGATATACCCTTTTTTGAGGCAGGGTCGGCAATACTTCCATCTTGATTGATGTATCCCCAAACCCAGCCTTTGTCATCTGCATAGGCACTACCTGTACTTTTGTACAAAATGGCATAACGAACCAGGGCAGGAGAGGCGTCGTATAGTTCTTTTACTACTAAAGAGCCTTCAGGAAACTGTGCATTCTCGAGTACCTTGCCTTGTTCATCTAGTTGTGTTGCAGCTATATCGTTATACCGAGTTCTTAAAAATGGATAGATATGTGCGCTTCCTGAACTTTTTGCTAACAACCTATCCGAGTTTTTGTACCAAACAAATCCATCTTCTGATTGAGATAGTTCAAAAAGACGTTCATCGGTTACTTCGTCGATTTCATCTTTTTTACAGGATTGAATAAGCCCAATAGTGAACGTGAGCACTAAAAGAATCGTAATAGGACCCCTTGTTACTGTCTTTTTCATTGATTTTGTATGGTACAAGTTGCTGTTAATCCAACAGAAAAATTGCGAGGCAAAGATGCTACTCCAACGATCGAACGTGAATGAGTTCCTTTTGATTCCAATACGTGAACCAATAGATCAGAAGCGCCATTTACTACTTTTGGAGAATCATCCCAATTCTTTGATGATTGAAAATAGGCTTCCATATGATTTAGCCCAACAAGTTTTTCAAAACCTATAGAATGAGTGATATGTGCAAGTACATTTAATGCGCATAATTGCATGGCTTTATACCCTTGTTCGGTGGTGAGCGTTTCTCCTAATCTACCTTGATAGTGAAATTCACCATTTAAAATTGGAAATTGAATGGCTATATACGCTATTGTACCTCGAATATTAACAGAAACGTAATTTCCTCCGGGTGAAGTTGGTTTAGGCAAGGATAAACCCAGTTCGTTTAGTTTTTCTTCAACACGATTGTTCATGAAAGTATGCAGTAGAGTAATTCGAAAATGTTTTTATCATGTAATGGATTTGGTTATAGAATAAACAATCCAAAGGATTGCAGCACATTTTTTTTGAAGTGTTAACCTGAGTGCAATACTAGTTAACTATTCGATCGCGTCCATTGTCGGGCATAAACAAGTATCATTACAAGAAGAACTACTTCAACTAAGGCGCCATACATCATATGCATCCAAGGCACTTCTCCAACTAAATTGAATAAGGTGTAGGGAATGTAAAGGGTGGCTACAGCCGTATTTAACTGCCGATTACTATTTCCTTTTAAAACCACGGAAAGAACAATCATCATTGCAGGTATGCTTACTGAAATAAGGGCAAATAATAAAAATCCTTGGGTGATGTCAAACTCAAATACTACACCTTGCTGTATAGATTCCAACTTTTTGGGCATAAACAAATGAAAATAATCCACATAGATGTACAGAAACTCGAAGCTTGCCCAAAGTGCAGCAAGCTTCATCTGTAATTTGATTTCGCTAATTTCAAACGATTGATGAGGTGTGTTAACAGTATTCATAATCCACCATTTAAAAATAATAACCGAAATGTAAACCGGGCTCAGGTGTGTATTTTGGCCACTTATCGTCTTTTTGTTTAAATCCATCCGGCATTGTTGAGTGATACGGACGATAGGCGATTCCAACTGAAGGTTCGATAAAAAACTTCCCTTTAAAGAGTTTAAAATGATATCCTATTCGATTGGTATTGAAAAAATGAAATCCGTTATCCACTTTTTTCCCGTTCTCATTTACAAATACCTGAAGCATGGGCATGACGTGCATCGAGGTGTACAGACCTTTCCACAGAAACCGTTGATAGACAAATGCTAATCCGAAATCACGAATATAACCGGGATATTTCTCTGCTTCTTTTCCATACGATTTATTATAAAAAGGATTGATTCCAAGCGGCCACGCATATTTCCAGGTGATGAGTTCAAGCGACACTACATCTTTATCCGTTAGACGATACCCAACGTTGAGTTGAAAAAACTCAGGACTGTTTACCGTTGCCAGATTTCCAACTAAAAATAACGTGGAACCTACATACCAACGTTTACTTGTGCTGTCTTGTGCCGTTTGTTGTGCGTGAATAGGAGAGACACTTATTGTGAATAAAATAAGTGCAAGTGTAATGATGTGTTTTTGCATAGCTTGATTGAATTAGGGTTAAACAATAACACAAAAGTAACACCTCGGAATGCTCAAACTCATTCACTTAAGTTAATAAATGCAGACTTTTATTTTTTTTCCAGAAGTCGAGCTCTTAATCGGCTTAAAGATTGTGGTTGAATACCTAAATAACTCGCCAATTGATGTTGCGGGACCCGTTGAATAAGGTCGGGCCTTTTTTGCAGTAAGCTTAAATAGCGCTGTTCAGGGGTAGAGGTTTTAAATTCGTCAAAATCTATTTGATGCTGAACTAAACGTTCCTCCGACATAACCCTGCACAAGGTTTCAAATTTTGGGAATTTTTGATTGATTTCAGTTTCCATATCTGTATGAGAAACAAGAAGAAGACTATCCTCCACACAACTGATGTTGTAATTGGATGCCGTTTTACTGACCACACAATGCGGAGTTAATGCCTCTAATTCGGTATAAAATGCTGTTGTTTTTTCTTCGCCTTCCATGATGTAATACGTACGAATACAACCTTTCAGCACAAAATAACTCTGTTTCGAATGTTGACCTTCGCGGAGTAAAAGAGTTCCTTTTTTAAAAGAGCGAAAAATATCAAGCGATAGGAGGGCGTTTTTCTCTTCCTCGGTTAATGAAACATACTTGGATAAATACTGAAAAAGAATGTCTTGCATGGTGTTTTGATTTGAAAGGGGTGAATAAACCCGATGGCGTTAAGGTATCAATTTGCAAAAAATACGCGTGTTGATACTAAGAGTTACAGAATAGGTGGTTGGTATATTTGTGGAAATTATTAGTAAACGATTTGAAAGGCTTATTCCAGTACAGTTCAGTTTGAATTAAGTAAAAATCGCAAATGGAACGACTATTCTGATTTTTTTAAGAACGTTTAAGTTCGTGTTCGCGAATAATTCAAGACAAAATGAATCGAAATAGGTATCAAGTAAATGACCAAGTTTTGATGATTAGGGAAGAACCCTGCTTTGAAAATACAATTACTCTGGTAAAATCTATTTTTAATGGCATGATTCATCGTACTAAGAGGGAATGTGAGAGGTCAATTCATAGCTTTATGAGCGCAAGAGTCCGTACCTGCATCAAAAGTCCACAAATTAAGTACAACCATTGATATCACGAAAGACGATTTCCGCGGCAAAACAAAGACAAATTCAATTGAAGTAGAAATCATGCTAATGCTTAAACTTTGGGTAATTAGAGATGTGTTAAAACTGTAAACTATATCAACAAGACAGTATAAATGGAGTTAAAATTCAGGGCATCCAAAACGCCAACAAACAGGTATTAATGGCTGCGCTGTGCTACAACCTAAAGAAACTCCTGAAATGGAACCGCAAAACAGCAGTAGGGAAGGCTATGGAACTTAGAAAGCCGAATGTTGGACAAAATAGGGTAGGATTAGACCGCTTTTGGCCTGTGAGATTGGTTGATAACGCCCGAACGTTTTTTGGTCGTGAAAATCAGAAGTTGAAAATGGAGACCGTCTAAACTGAAAAATGACAGATCACGATCGGCTTACTCGGTTTAAATGGACTTTTGAAATGGAGTTGTGCAACGGTTACTGCTGTTATGTGGTGTATTTAGTCAATCTTTGTTTTTGTTATCATTTCAATTGTCGAACGATTGTAGAGTACTTTATTGTCTGCGTTCAATATATCAGGAAAATGGATTTTTAATTTCATTTCTGGAACATCATCTTTTGCCATTCTAAAATTAAATTCATTAAAAATTATGACCTGAGTATAATTGTATTTTTTATAAAAAACCTTACTTGTGTCACTAGGTAAACTAAAAAGTTCGGTTGAAGTAAATTTTTTTGAAAAAAAGGAAATGTTGTTTATGTCATAAGTTATTAATTGATCAAATCTATTGACATTATTTTCTAAGTTTGCAAATTCAAAATTAAGATGAAGTGAATAAAAAACTATACTATCATTTCTGGATGGGTCATATTCTCCAATGAGTGAAATATTTTTTAAAAATGGATTGATATTCAATTTATTTATTGACTTAAACATCAAACTGATAGTTTCGGGAGGTTCTTGACCCAAAGCTATTTGAGAATGACCAAAAACAATAAAAAGTAAAATTATAACTTTCATAAATTATCTTCTAAAGAAAAATGGAGTAGGGTTTACGCGAACCCCGTTAATGTTTAGCTGAATATGTACATGATTTTGCATCATCGGGTTTCTATAATTGACAACCATATTATTTGCAGTACCAATTGTAGTGCCTCTTTGAGCATTATTTGTCCCATTAGTATTTGTTGTATATACATAAGTTAATTGCAAATTAGCTCCTGTTGGCGCAGTTCCAGTAAAACTTATTCCACCTGATTGTGTTGTTTGAGATATCCCATTAAACGGAGCCACAATGTTTTGTCCTGGTGTACTCAGTATGTCAATACCTCTATGTGGCCTACTTCCACCATCTCGATTTGCAAGCCATTCACCAGAACCTGCACCATCGTTTCTAATATCTTGCCCAGTAGGATTTT
>CAZIQX010000060.1:0-1993 GCA_964541325.1 uncultured Chitinophagales bacterium
AAAGCCGAAAGCCGAAAGCCGAAAGCCAATTTTAACCTTTAAACCTTTAAACCTTTATAACTTTATAACTTTTTTTAAATCATTACTTCGAAATGGCTTTTTTAATGGCATCAGCAACTGCTTTAGGCTGCTCGATCTGCAACATATGTCCGGCTTTATCAATTTCGATTCTTGATGAACCCGGGGTCAGTTCTACACCTTTTTTGAACACATCCGCTGTAAAGCCGGGATGTAAATACGGATTGGGAATGAGTCCATCATAGGTTCCATGAATAAAGGTAACAGGAACGCGAAGTTCTGGTAAGCGTTCAGTGGTAGGTTCATTTAACATGGCATGTACACATTGGTCAACGGCATAGGCGTATTCACGAAAAGCGGCTTTATCTTTCGTTAATCGCATTCGTTCTTCTATCATCCACTCGTACCGATCATTCCACTCATAAAAGTTACGAGATAAATTTACCCGTACTTGCTCTTCACTGGCTTTTATAGTTCCTTCAATTGTGATTACACTGCTTAACCACTCCCCTTCGCCAGCTTTGAATTTTTCGACCCCTGCAGGAGATAATAATGCTAAACCGTTTAGTTCTTCTGGCCAATTTAACGCATAAGTTATAGCAATTTGTCCACCCATGGAATGACCACTTAAGTACACATTTTTCAGATTTAATTCTTGAATCAAGATTCTAACTTGCTGTGCATACCAGAGCATTCCGTAAGGGAAATTGCCTTTTTCGGAGCGTCCATAACCCGGTAAATCAACGGCGATAACACGAAACTCAGATGACAATAAAGGAATAATTTCACGAAAATAACCCAAATTACTTGCCAGTCCATGAATAAGTACAACTGTTTTTTGTGCTGATGGATTTCCAGTATCAACATAGGCTAGTTTAGGAGAATCACCTACAAACTTAACCGGATATCCATAGTCTAACTCGTTAAAACTCAGCACAGGTGCATCTAAATAACGATAACCCGAAGAACAGGCTGAAATCACAAATACCATTAAAACGTAGAATAACTTTTTCATAATCGGGTCTCCTTAGAACATCAGCCAACTTAAGGTTACAAAACTAACCCACGGATTTGCAGGTTTTATGCGCGATGAAGTGGCATTGGGAGCATCGTAAAAATCGCCAATCATCATATAGCCGGCATTAAAGCCAACCGTTAGGAATACTTTTAGATGATACTTTAATTCTACATTAACTTCAGAGCCAATATAATTACCACCTCCATTGAGCGAATAGTTACTCAAAGCCGTTGCAAAACCTAATTTTCCGTAAAAACGATTGGGAATAAAATCACGATAAATATTTAAAAACGCTCCGGTTACTCCCAGTCCCATATTGGAAATATCATGAACAGCAGAATAATATCGGTTTACTACTTGAGCATCCGGAAAAAGCAATAACGCTTTATGGTTCGTAAAAATACCAACAGGCGATCCCCACACATTTCCTGTGATCACGGAACTTACATTACCATCATTTACACCGTTTTCATCTCCGGTTGTAAATATGGTTTCAAAAGTGATGATATCTTTTACAGTTCTCCCATATTTGTATTGCGCGCGAGCATTTATCGCAAAACCACCGATATCGGCAACATGAGCTGTTCCAACACCTACAGAATCCATTGCACCCACATTTAATTGAGCAAAACCATCCGCTGAAAAACGTCCATGAATAAAATCTCGGTTGTACGTAAAATTACTTCCAAACCAAAATATGTTGGCATTATAGGTTTGAGTTGTTCCGGGCAGACGCAAACGAACAGCTCCATTATATTCTGAAAGTCCGCTTGTTAAACCTTGTCCCAAAACGGAAATCCCACCCCCACCTTGAGCGCGGTCTGAAACATACCATAGATTTGCCCCAACTTCCCATGTGGGCGAAAGTCGCTGCATCACATCTGTCATTACTAACAATACATCATCATCTTTTGATATTTGATTTTCCCACAATTGATACGCCCCAATTCGATATAA
>CAZIQX010000060.1:2003-2463 GCA_964541325.1 uncultured Chitinophagales bacterium
AAAATCCAACACCGAAAGCCTGTGTTCCCCAGTAGGATAACTTTTGACCCGTGTTTTGAGCTAATTCTAAGGTATTGATGTTCGGATCCCTTGGGTTATCAAAAATACGTTGCATACCGATTACCATATTCCAATTCGCTTCGTGTGGTCGAATTTCCACGTTGGCCATTAAGGTTTGAAGGTTTACCTGACCACCATTTATCGCACCGCCACGATTGTTTCCCACGCCATAAGCTTGGTCTCCTGCGGTGTAATCAATCTTGCCGAGATAACGGAATGTAGCATAACCGTCCAATATTCGAGGGCGATACACTAATAAGGGTACAAATCGCTGCTCAGTATAAATAGCAGCACGATCTACGGTATTGGTTGAATTAGGTCCAAACAACCGACCAATGACCTGACCTTGTAATACATCATTTGTTGGGGTGATATTTGAAACGGTTGCACGAGTAAAAGA
>CAZIQX010000060.1:2473-13897 GCA_964541325.1 uncultured Chitinophagales bacterium
AAAAGAAAAACCGATAAACTGGAATTCGGGCGGCACATCGTCTTTTAAGCGATCATCGGTTTGAGCCCAGCCCAAGGAACTCAGACTCAAAAGAAGCCCTGTTATGAGAAACTTTTTCATAGTGATTGATTTGAAAGCCAATTACTTAAGAATTAAGAAGGCTGGCTCGCAGAATCGAAACAGCCTTTTGCATACATGCCTCAATTTGCTGCACGAACGTAACGTTGAACCCAAGTTTGACCTAATGGATAGGTTAAATAGGAGGTTGATCCAAAACCACCAGCCACAGTTGGAGCCGAAAATCCATCCAAAGCCGGACTTGTTTGTAGCACTTCGTAGGTTAATGTGTTCCCCTCAACTTGAAAAATACCGGTTGAGGTTAAAGAAGTTGGAGTTGTTTGTTCGAGAACAATAGAGCGAATTTCACCTTGTGCTTCTAAACCTGTTTGCCAAGTTCCGGTAAAGCTAACAGCAGCATCGGTACTATCCACTGAAACCACGAGATAGGTATTGTTTTCGTTAAAAGTGGCAGTGATTCGTTTCGTTCTAAATGGAGCCGCAGCTAAACCCGAGGCTACCTGACCTGCCCCTTCCGAAATCCATGTACCAACCAATTCGTCAACTTCTGTATTATCATCATCGTCGTCGGATGAACATGCTAAAAATGAAATGGCTAAAAGAGCCACAAAAAAAATGGAAGTGTATTTTTTCATAGTTAACCTCTGTTTGAGATATTTTTGTTTGTTGTTTAGTGCTTTAAAGCTCGTTTTAAAATTTTTCCGGAATCGCTTTTAGGCAATTCTTGAAGGCGTTCAACATATTTGGGAACTTTATACTTAGCTAAATAATGCCGACAATGTGCCAGCACTTCATCAAGGGATAAACTTTCAGATTGGGCATCATCAAAAACCACAAAAGCTTTTCCTACTTCACCCCATTTGGGATCAGGAACACCAATAACGGCTACTTCTTTAATCTGCGGAAGCTGTTGAATGACTCTTTCGACCTCAGCGGGATACACATTTTCGCCACCGCTGATGAACATATCTTTTTTACGATCAATCACATAGAAATAACCTTCTTCATCGTATTTAACGATGTCGCCCGTTTTAAACCAACCGTTTTCAATGGCCTGCTTGGTTGCTTCGGGATTATTCCAATAACCCGGTGTTATAACCGGACCTTTCAACCATAACTCACCGGCTTCATTTGCGTTTGCTACATCCCCGTTATCGGTAATTACTTTGGTTTCGATATAAAAATTTGGAAAGCCAATTGAACCACGTTTACGAATCGCATCTTCTTCGTTTAATGAAAACACATTCGGACCAAACTCGGTAAGTCCATATCCTTGACGGATCGGCACTCCTTTTTCCTGCCAAGCCTCAATGAGTGGGATAGGCATGGATTCACCTCCCACAACCGCGTATCGAAGCGAAGATAAATCGGTAGTTGCAAATTTTTCGCTTCTAAACAGCATGTCCATCATGGTAGGAACCCCCCAAATAAGCGTAGCTCTGTACTGTTCACATAATTCTAACAAGCGATCTGCATTGAATTTGGAGACAAAAATGAGTGTTGCACCTCGGTGTAACATCGGTGTGGTAAGCACATTCCATCCACCGGTATGAAAAAACGGTGCTTGAATAAAAGAAACATCTTTTTGAGTGAGATTCAACCGCAAACCGGTATTCACGGAATTCCAAAAAAGCATCTCATGAGAAATCTGTGCCCCTTTCGGTTTTCCCGTTGTACCGGATGTGTATAAAATCATGCAACTATCATTAAATGTACCCAGCATCGGGATGTCTAAAACTCTGTTTTCTTGTTCAACTTGTAATTCCCAGTTACTTAACTCATTGAACAGCAATTTATTACCGGAATAGTTTGCTTGAATCGGGTACTCTTCATAAGCAGAATCCAAAATCCAAAGAGCCGGTTGAGCATCCTCAATTACATAAGAAACTTCACTTGCTGTCAGACGAAAATTGATCGGAACAAGGATTAAACCCAGACGAACACAGGCCAAAAATAAATACACGAGTTCCATTTTATTGGGCGATAAAACGGCAACACGGTCGCCCTTTTTTAAGCCTAAATTACGCAATTGATTAGCGTATCCTAATTCCATTTGATACAAAAGCCGGTAGGATATCTGCTTGCCATTCTCATCATTGATAAGTGCAATGCTATTAGGAGCGTATTTTGCCCACTTTTCGACCCAGTTTATATTAATTTCACTTCGTTGCATGATTAAATATGGAATTTTATTGCTTGGTTTGGAAGCGCTTTTATGACTTCATTCAAATTAATTGAATTGTTTGAAAAATTTCAAATGTTTTTAACAAATAATTATCAAAAAAATGGAGTATTTAGTCTTTTTTACAAATTAAAAGGAGAAAACATAATCCCAAAATGAATCTGACTCTAAAAATGGAAAATGGCCACAATCTGTCAGTTCAATTTCATCAACTTTGAATCCTTGATCTTTTTTGAACTTGAACATCTCACGAATTTGTGTAATCATGGGTTGTGGGGGGTACTTTACATCACCGGGCCAATTGGGAATCACACCCATTTTCCCTAAAAAACCGGCATCAGCGTAAGAGGAATCAGAAACGATAGGATCTTTATCGCCATAAAACCATTTCAGCTTGATATCTCTACATTTAGGTTCATTCAATTGCTGAATTAAGCGATTTTGGTATAAAGGTGAAAGCGCATTTACAGGCCCCCAAAAACCCGGTTTCATGAATGGCCAATTTTCTGATTTTTGAAAATCACCGGGATAATCTTGTTCACCCAAATGCATCTCAAATGCGCAGGATATCAGATCATTCAGCACGATATCATCCGGGATTTGGTGAAATAAATGGGCAAAGACTTCTTTCGGTTCAAAGGGTTTACCTACATTCCCGACAAACTTTTGTTTTAGATTCATAACAAATTTGGGATGAACCATTCCTGCACCGGTGCCTGCACCATCCGCTTGATTTAGAATACCATGTATTCCACGTGTACCTCCGAATCCATAAGGCGAACCCGGAGAAATAAACACCATTTCGGAAATCCATCGGGGTTGCTGAGCCAACAATCCCCACAACACATTTCCGCCTAAGGAATGCCCCCAAACTACTGCATTGTTTAATTGATGTTTAGTTGCAAAGGCTTCGATGTCATCCACCCAATCAAATATGCCTCGAGTTGCATCAACTTTTAATTGAGGTGATGAGGAGCCGTAACCGCGTAAATCAGGAGTAAAAACCTCGTATACGTCTGGAATTTTGTCACGAATTAAATCCCAAATGGTTGAATTTACCGCATTACCGTGAATAAGGAGAAGTGGGCGTTTCATTTCTTAAAACCATACTGCATTATCAAACCTAAAACAACTGAGGTAATCAAAGCAAACGTTACAGTTACACCAGGATTGTTATGATACATCGTGATTTCCAAATAATACATACCAAAATGCACGACTAACGCCGAAACGGAAACCACCCAAATCGTTCGTTTTTTTACATCTTTAAAAAAAGAACCAAATAAAACCGGTACAAAGGTGGCCGAGAACAAACCATAAACTCCGTTTTGTGCAAAAATGGCCACTGATAAATTCGGTCTATAAAATTGCTGAACAGACAAAATGAAAGCAATAATTCCGGTGACAACCAATCCTATCTTTCCAATTTTTAAAGCTTTAGCCTTTATAATAGTATCGTCAACAGCTTGTTTTTTACGCAGAAAGTAAAGCGCTATATCGTTAGAGGTTATGGATGAAATTGAAAGTAATAATCCCTCCAAAGTTGAAATACTTGAACATAAAATCCCCAAAACGACAATGGCTCGCGTCCAAGCGTTGAACGAATCCGTTTGTAAAAAAGCGGCTATTGCTTGATCGGGGAGCAAAAGTGCTTGCCCATTTAATGCAATCCGTGCGATAAGCCCCATTCCAATTAACATATAAAATAGGGTTACAACGATACCGGCAGTAATCAAGTACTTATTTACATCACGTTCTGAACGTAAAAACAAGGCTTTACTCATAATATGAGGTTGCATCACAATAGCAATACCTACCACAAAATTGCAAAAGAATACTTCGAAATAATCACGGAAAAGCAAACTTTTAGCATTCACAGGTTCGGCTAAAACAGGGTCAATTTCGGCTAAAGAGCGTAAAAGGCCTCCCGTTTCATTCGATAAATACGGTAAAGCCGTTGAGAGCATCACCAAAGCGGCAATAATCATAATTATACCTTGAAATGAATTAGACATCGTGTGGGCAACAGCTCCACCGATGAGAATGTAGGCAAAAACTAATACTAGATAAATTACCATAACGGCAACAGGGTTGAACCCCAAAGCGGTAGCCAACACTTGGGTTGCCCCAACGGCAATCATTACAATAAACGTTATAAGCAAAAAGCTGATTAGGGCAAAAAAACGTTGTAACCCGTTGGAATCAAATCGTTTACCAATCCAATGCGGCAGAGTTAAGGCAGCATGTTGATCTCCAATTTTTCTGAAAATTTTGGTCACCGTTATTAAACTGATTAAGATTCCTAGTAATGAGGCCACACCATACCCTAAAAATCCCGACCAGCCGTATAAATAAATCAATCCAGGATTAATTACAAAGGTGGCTACACTTACCATATTGGCTGCCAGTGCAATTCCAATCCAAACCGGACTCACATTGCGTGTGCCCACGCTATAGGTTTCCAAATCTTTCGATTTACGGGAAGCTATAACCGTAATCACGGCAATTACAAGTACATACGAAATCAAAAAAAAGGGTAAAATCCAAGATTCATTCATAAGATCACCATCTGAAAGCATTACAGGCAAAGGAGAGACCGCCACCGGAACCCATCAGCACAAAGATATCCCCTTTTCTGAGTAAACCATTTCGCACACTTTGATCTAAGGCCATACCAATGGCAGCCGAGCCGGTATAACCCCAATTCGACATGATTGCCGGTGCGACCTCACGAGGCAATCCCAGATTATCCATCGTTTCCCAAATCTGATTGATATTAATTTGTGTCATAAACACTTGTTTGATTTCTGAAACATCAAATTCACCCCGTTTTGCAACCGTTAGAATCATATCTGTCCACATAATTGGGTTTAATTCTTTCGGAAATTTGTGCACAAACTTTAAGTATTGTTCTCCCTTATCTATAAGATCATGCGTTATTGGTTGAGCTACACCACCGGCGTAGATTCCCATATATCCATAGTACTCGCCTTTTGTGCGTAAATCTGAGAATATATGACCTTCAATTGAATCATTGGTTGCACTTAATATTGCTGCACCTGCACCATCTGCAAATAAGGTACATGTTTTTTTATCATGTAAATTTAGATAGCGACTCATGCCATAAGCGCCAATTACAAGTGCGTAGCTGTAATTTTCATCCGATTTGATGAATTTAGCGGCTGTTTCTGAAGCGACGACAAATCCTGAACAAGCCGTGTTGATATCGAATGTTGCGGCATTTATTAAACCCATTTTGTGCTGAACTACCGATGCTGTACTTGGTGAAATAAAATCCGGTGTATCTGTTGAAATTATAAGCAGATTGATGTCTTCCGGTTTTAATCCGGCCATTTCAAGCGCGTTTTGGGCAGCAATCACACATAAATCGCTTGTAGTTTGGTCCTCACGCATCCAGCGACGTTCTTTTATAGTGAGATTGGTTTGCAACCAGGTATCCACATCTTCGCCTAGAATTTCATTGAAAAAAGAATTCGGTATGATGCGCTCAGGAACACATGAGCCGGTTGCGATAATTTTTGCGTTACGTAACATGAATTTTTTCGAATTTCGATTTATTGTTTTGTCGGATTTCGGATTTCGGAATCAACCTGAAGTAAGCAAGAATCGCGAAGTTTATAAAAGCTAAACGTTGAAAGCCTACTTTAAACCTTTACAACTTTTCCTTAAACCTTCCCCTACTCCCTACTCCATAATCCTTACTCCTATTCTCACCCTATCACCACGCCACCGTCAACACTGAGCGTAGTTCCCGTGATAAATGAAGCCTCATCAGATGCAAGAAAAACGTACGCGTTTGCGATATCTTCAGGTTTTCCTAGTCGGCCAAGCGGAGTTTTAGCTTCCATTCCTTTTAAAACTTCTTCTGGCATTTTGGCAACCATTTCAGTTGCAATAAATCCCGGTGCAACTGCATTTACACGAATCCCTTTGCGTCCCAATTCTTTCGATAACGTTTTGGTCATGCCAATAACACCTGCTTTGGTAGCTACATAGTTCGTCTGACCAAAATTTCCATATAAACCAACAACTGAGCTTGCATTAAGAATTACGCCATATTTTTGTTCAACCATACTTGGCACAACGGCTTTGGTACAATTAAAAACTCCGGTTAGGTTAATGTCAATTACACGTTGCCAGGTTTCAGCATCCATTTTTAAAAAGCTTCGGTCAGCAGTAATTCCGGCATTGTTAACTAGAATATCAACCTTACCGAATTCAGTTACGATAGCATCTACTCCGGCTTGAACTTGTTGTAAATCAGCTACATTTACGTTGGCAAATCGGGTTATAGCCGAGGAGTTATTCCATTGAGCAACTAATTCTAATCCTGCTTGTTCGTTAACATCCCAAATAACTACAGTTGCCCCTTCATTGACAAAAGCCTGGGCGGTTGCTTTTCCAATTCCTGCTGCACCGCCTGTAATTAAAACCACTTTTCCGGTAAAACGAGCCATATTTCCTCTTATGTTTTGAACGTTTGAAAATTTTCAAATAATTAAAACACAATTTCAAAGAATTGCAAGCGCTTTTTTGGGTTTTTTAGATGGATTCAAGAAAAAAGATGTTAAACACTGAAATGAAATTCACTAGCAATACTATCAATTTTGCGAACAATTCTTTCAGATGGTTTATTAGTATGAATTGTTTTCTTAGCTTGTTTGCCCTCAATTTTTTAAACACATTCTATTTCATCGAACTAAAATCAATCTAAAACCGAGGTATTTGCACTGATTATGCGAAACTATATTCATTTCAAACACTACTTTGAAAACAAAGACCGAATCATTTTACGTGATTATTTGGCATTGGAACGCACCAAGTTAGCCAATGAAAGAACGTTGTTATCCTATGTCAGGGCTTCTTTATATCTAATTTTAGCAGGAATTACGTTTTTACAACTTAAAGGGTTTGAATCCATCATTTGGTTAGCCTATCTCACCCTTTTTATTGGTTTTTTGTTGATTGTGATTGGAATTTGGCGCTATTTCCGTTTGCAAAAACGACTTTTCGCCTATTACGAACAGGCCTCTGTTCATCCTGAAACTGTGGAATGATTCACATTTCGACATCATTTCCCTTAAAAAAAAGGAAGCAGATTCTAAGGCGAAGCTTATCTATATTTAGCAACTTTAAACACTCAGGAATTATCGTATGGACATTCAAGAAATGTTGACTCAAATGTATCAAGGTCGGTTCAAGCATTTAAATGAGCACGAAATTGATTATGTTGAAGCCCTTTACAAGAAAATTATATATAGTAGACGCGCGCCGGATGGCAACGATGAAGCCAATATCAGAAAACTATTTAAGGTTTTTGTGACCCGTACTTTTAAAAACAACGCATAATTAACGAAAGAGCACATAGCAGATGATTACTTCCATGACCGGCTTTGGTAAAGCCGAAATTAATGAAAACGGACATACGATAACGGTTGAAGTGAAATCCGTAAATAACCGTTACTGTGATATCAGTATCTATCTGCCACAACCGGTTCGTTCATTAGAACCCAAACTTAAAGATATCATCTTACAAAAAGTTCAACGTGGAAAACTCAATGTTTCAATTCGAATTGAAAAACAAAATGAAGCCGAGATTGATATTGACTTAAACCCCAAAGTGGTTCAAAGTTACATGCATTTGCTCGAGAATCTAAAATCATTTGCCGGTATTAACGAAACCGTTCGCCTCGATCATCTCCTCACTTTTAAAGACATTTTTGCTCCTAAAGAAGAAACCGAAGAGGAAATGGGAATTCTTGAATCCCTTTTGTGTAAAGGTGTTGAAATTGCTATTGATGACTTGAATACCATGCGAAATCAAGAGGGTGCTCACCTTTCCAAGGATTTAGCCCAACGTGTTACTCGTATCGAAGAAAAAGTGGAAATCGTTAAAAAGCGCGCATCTGACCGAATTCCCGAGGTGCGCCAACGTATGCGAGATCGCTTGAAGCAATTATTGGACGACGAACAATTCGACACCACGCGTATGGAAATGGAATTGGCGATTATGGCCGAACGTCTTGATATTACCGAAGAAATTGTGCGTATGGGTTCGCATATCACCTATTTTAGAAAAGCTATTGAATCGAAAGAATCTGCAGGACGAAAGCTGAATTTTTTGATTCAGGAAATGAATCGTGAAATCAATACGATGGGTTCTAAGTGTAACGACGCAGAAATCGCGCACGAAGTGGTTGATATGAAAGAACAACTTGAAATTATTCGCGAACAAATTCAAAACATCGAATAACTACTGATTTTAGTTCATAAAAAAAGCCATGAATAAGTTCATTCATGGCTTTTTTTGATTGGAAAGAGCGCTAAAAATCATTTACAAACTTCTTGAAAAGCTTGTTTATCAGCATTGATGAAGCCAAACTACTTCCGCAAATCGTTCGAACTTAATTCAATTTCGTTTCGATGATTGATTACTAAGCATAGCTAAATCACTAGCTTCAGCTTCCTCAAAATAGTACAATCGTTGAATCTTACCCTGCTTGATATAATAAACCGCTAAAATCTTTTGGGTGAATTCTTGTTTGCCCATAGTCCAGGTAACCACTTCATCCGTCCAGATATAACCAACATCATATTTTAGTTCAACAATTTTTGTTTTTACGTTAGGATAAGTTTTGAAATACTTGTCATAGGATTCTATCAGCTGTGCTTTGCCACGTAGAAGTGTTTCGAACTTTTTGGGTTGAATACTAATCCAGGCAAAATCATCTGCAAAATGAGCGATAATCTCCTTCATATTGTGCTCATTGTAGGCTTTGGTGTATGAAGCAAATAATGCTCTTGCCTGAATTTCTTCCGGGTCTTTTGTACCGCTTTTAAAAACCGCACAGGAAGTTTTGAGTAGAATCAACAAAAAGAATGTGGAAACAGGACGCATAATTTATCAACTACATTTTTAGTTGATTAAAGAATACTTGGAAAAATGCTTCGAAGCAACTACTCTATTTTCTTATTTGAATTGATTATCATGTTCCATAACTCTAATTGATGTATCAACTATGAATCCAGATATAAGCGTTTACAATCAACAGCAAACCGAATTAGATAGGTTAATTTGCGACCGACTCGCTGCAATCATTGATAGTGAACTCAATGAAGCTGAGTCTAAAATCTGGCATCGCCATCCTGTTTGGTTTCTTGACGGAAATCCGGTTGCAGGTTACAGTAAGTTAAAATCTTGTATTCGTCTGTTATTTTGGAGCGGTCAATCTTTTGATGAACCCGAATTAAAAAACGAAGGCAGTTTTAAAGCAGCAGAATTTCGCATTACTACCATTGAACAAATTGATGAAAAACAACTCTTATCTTGGTTAAAAAAGGCTCGAGAGATTCAATGGGATTATAAAAACATCGTAAAAAGAAAAGGCTTGTTAATACGGGTAAAATAAAATTATATAGTATGTATAATTGTCTTATGTATAATTGTCTTATATATAATATATTCATATAATATATTCATATAATATATTTGAATATATTACAATGCTTAAAATTTTATGAAAATCGAATCTATACTCGCTCAATCCTATCGACATATTGATTTCTGGCTTACTGAATTAGATCGTTTCAATATGGAAGAGTTAACTAGAAAACCCAACGATGAAGAATGGTCTTTAGGTCAAGTTTTTAACCACTTGATAAACGCATCATTAAACTTCCATCTTCAACAAGTTGACATCTGTCTGAAAACAACAAAAAATCGTTTTAAGTTTAAAAACATTAGAGGTTTTGTCTCATATTACTTGCTTAAAGGATTTCCTCCAATAAAAATCAAAGTCCCACCTTCTCCCGAATACACTCCCAATCAACCAAACGATAAAGCAGAGATTATTCATGGAATGGAAATATTAAAAATCAAACTCCGAGAAGCCTCTGAACGTTTAACACTAAATCCAAAATCAGGAAAAACACCTCATCCCGGATTTTCATATTTATCGGCAAACGAATGGTTTCAGCTAATTGAAATGCATTTCAGACATCATTTGCACCAAAAAGCCAGATTAGAGGCCTTCTTACTATAAGATTTATTATTACCTTCAAACATGGATAACCCATTTAGTTTTTCTAGTGCTGAAGATTCCAGTGGTTTTTTACTTTGGAGAACCCATAATTATTGGCAACGTGAAATCAGAAGATGTTTAAAGGTGTTCGATTTAACCCATACTCAATTTGTTATTTTAGCTGGAACTCATTGGCTAACAATGAAACATGAGGAAGTCACACAAATCGAGGTTGCTGAACATACGAAGACGGATGTTATGCTAACCTCAAATGTTCTCAGAGCACTAGAAAAACAAGGTTTAATTGCTCGGGCTGAACACAGTAAAGATATCCGCGCAAAAAAGGTATTTCTTACGGAATCAGGTTACTCTACTTTAGAAAAAGCCGTAAAAGTTGTTGAAAAATTCGATCGTGATTTTTTCAGTAAACTGCAAAATCAAGCTGCATTTAATGCAGAACTAATTTCTTTGATTCAGGATTACTAACCGACATTTAACTCATTCTACTTATGCAATCAACAAAATCAAAAAAAGAACTCATCAATGAATACAAACAAAAGAAGTTCAAGATGGGTGTGTATCAAATCACAAATACCCGAAACAATGAGTTATTTATTGAAGGAAGTACAGATTTAGAGTCAATATGGAATCGTCAATCGTTTCAGCTTAAAAACAAGGTTCACAGAAATAAAATATTGCAATCTGCTTGGAATGAATTCGGTGCAGATGCCTTTACGTTTGAGATTATTTCTGAAATTGAACAAAACGATGACGAATTTCGTGATTATAAAAAGGAAGTCGCTGACCTTGCTAAATTGTATATCGAAGAATTAATACCGGCTTATAATGCTTAATTAGTTGTATTCGATTCGATTCACTTCAAGATTTCGAAATTTTTATTAAACGGTGCTAAGGCTTATATTCGATTACACTTGTTTTAGTGCCGTTTTATTTTGGTTAAACTTTTGTTTGTATGAATCGTTTTCTTGTTGGCCTTGTCTGTCTTTTTTATCTAATCTCGTGTAAAGATTCCAATGGAGAATTAGAAGATTCAGAAACTCCGGATAACACAACCTTACTTACCATAAACACAACCGCTACAAAGGATATAAGTCCTTATTT
>CAZIQX010000060.1:13907-15359 GCA_964541325.1 uncultured Chitinophagales bacterium
ATTATTGGTCATGGGTTGATGAATGGGGTGCTCAAGTAAAAGGCACTGAATCACAAGTAGAATCGCTTCAACTAGATATCCTCAGGATTGGCGGAACTGAAGCTGACCGTAGTTATCCTCACGCATTTGATACCACAAAAATTCTAGACGCTTTAAATTACGCACGAGAAGTTGGCGCTGAACCCATCATACAACTTCCGACTTTAAACGATTGGAAAACCAATCCGGCAAGTGTACAATCAGCTGTAGAGATCGTTCAGTTTATCCAAAAATCTGACTTTCAGGTTGAATATTTCTCTATCGGAAACGAACCGGATATTTATGTGGAACAAGGAGTTAAAGAATCTCACACGGCAGAAGAAACGGCGACTTTTTTCAATGTCATAAGCGATACCGTTAAAGCTATTAATTCAAGTTTTAAAATTATCGGCCCGGATTTAGCATGGAAATATTATCAAGGAAATAATTGGCTTAGCCCATTCCTGTCGTTAAGCCACTCCAAAATGGATATTCTAAGTGTACATCGTTATCCTTTTGCTCCTGAAAGTGCAACGAAAGAAAACGTTATTGACGATGCCGAAAGTTTTCGCTCAGATATCAATATGATTAAAGGATATTTGAATACCGTTAACAAATCTGCTATGCCAATTGCCATAACAGAAACACATGTCAGCTACGATGGCGATCCATCGTTAAGCACCCAAACCGGTTCTCCGCAAACATTTTGGGCAGCTTTTTGGGCAGCAGATGTAATTGGTGTTGCCTTAGAAGAAGGTTTGTGGAATCTTTCATTTTGGAGTATCAGCGAAGGTTGGACTTTAGGGTTTATTGATGGCGATACAAAACTGCCAAGACCAACTTTTCATGTTCTTAAATTACTAGCCAATCAATTGGGTGACAAAGTATTGGAAATCACGAATAAGCCTAAATCCGCAAAAGTTTACGCCACTTTAGACTCTGAAACTCAGGCAGTACAAGTCCTCTTTTTGAATAGTTCAGAAAATTCATCAACAATAAAATGGAAATTGCAACGCTCGACCGGAACTCAGGAAATGGAAACGACTCTTGAGCCAAATTCAATTACACTATTAGTGTATTCGAGCTCCAATTCTTTAACAAGTTGGCGTTACACCGAAAGTCACGCCAACCAAAACATGGAACCTCAACAGAACTAATTACAGTTTAGTTGAAACTTTTTCACGTTGCAGATTCAAAAATGGACTTATAATTGAAATCATCTGGTCGAATTCAATTAAAAACGCATCATGCCCATGAATGGAGCGAATTTCTTTGTAATACCCCCGAGGCAAATGATGCGCTAATTCCTTTTGTTCAACCGGAGGATATAAAATATCGGAGTCTATACCGATGATAAGAGCCGGAATCGTAACCTGATTTAGGACTTCTTTCACCGTTCCTCTATCACGAGAAATATCGTGTGAGTCTATTGCT
>CAZIQX010000061.1:0-4534 GCA_964541325.1 uncultured Chitinophagales bacterium
GCGAATAGAAAACCTGGAGAACGCCCGTATTGTTTGTTGGATTATTTTCCAAAAGATTTTTTAATGGTGATTGATGAAAGTCACCAAACGGTACCACAAATTAATGCCATGTATGGTGGCGACCGTTCACGAAAAGAGTCATTAGTTGAACATGGTTTTCGTTTACCATCAGCGTTAGATAACCGTCCACTTAAGTTTGAAGAATGGGAAACCATGATTAATCAGTGCATTTTTGTGAGTGCAACGCCATCGGATTATGAATTACATAAATCAGAAGGGGTTTATGTAGAGCAAATTATTCGTCCAACCGGACTCATGGAACCACAGATTGAGGTGAGGCCTTTAAAAAATCAGATTGATGATTTAATCGAGGAAATAAGAAAAACCGTAGTAAAGGGTCAGCGTGTTTTAGTTCTAGCACTTACAAAACGTATGAGTGAAGAGCTTTCTGAATACCTCAGAACTATGGGTATTCGTGCGGCCTACATGCATAGTGAACTTGATGCTATTCAACGAGTTGAGGTTCTGTATCGTTATCGAAAAGGTGATTTTGATGTATTGGTGGGTATCAATTTGTTACGTGAAGGAATTGATATTCCCGAGTTGGGTCTAGTAGGCATTCTTGATGCCGATAAAGAAGGATTTTTACGCTCAACAACGTCATTATTTCAAATTGCGGGTCGTGCTGCACGTAATGCAGAAGGACGTGTCATTTTTTATGCCGATAAAATGACCGATTCCATGAAAGCTGTGATTAATGAAACCGATCGCCGCCGTGAAATTCAAGCTGCATACAACAAAGAGCATGGAATTATCCCTAAAACAGTATCTAAAGAATTAAAACCTTTGGTTGACCCTGCATTAATATCAAACAAAGACATCGACTTTAATAAACCATTCGAATATCAAATTAGCGATGTGGAATTATTAAAGGTTGCAGAAAATAAGGTTCTATATAAACCCAATACAGCGATGAAAGAAGTGGTCTTTGAAGATAAAGCCAAATTCATCGATTATTTGCGAGATAGCATGATGGTTGCGGCAAAAAACCTGGAGTTTGAAGAAGCTGCCCGCATACGCGATCAAATTGAAAAGCTCCAAAACGAGCTGAAATAAAAAAAAGCCTCGTTGTTTGGACGAGGCTTTTCAAGAAATTGAGTTCTGATTAGGCGAATTTTTTCAATTCATCAACAAAATCAAGACGCTCCCAAGGGAATTCATCACGACCAAAATGTCCGTAAGCAGCTGTTTTACGATAAATCGGACGCTTTAAATCGAAACGTGAAACAATAGCTTTGGGACGGCAATCAAATACTTCACTTACGATTTTTGCCAATTCAACATCAGATTTTTTACCTGTTCCATAGCTGTTTACGTTAATAGAAACCGGTTGAGCCACACCGATAGCATAAGCTAACTGAACTAATGCACGATCAGCTAAACCAGCTGCAACTAAGTTTTTTGCAATATGACGAGCGGCATAAGCAGCAGAGCGGTCAACTTTAGATGGGTCTTTTCCTGAAAAAGCACCACCACCGTGAGCACCATGACCACCGTAGGTATCTACAATAATTTTACGCCCGGTTAAACCGGTATCACTGTGTGGACCACCAATTACGAATTTTCCGGTTGGATTAACGTGTAAAATAGTGTCCGCATCAATCATATCTTGTGGAAGAGCTTTTGAAATCAAATGCTTTTTGATATCTGATTTAATTTGTTCTTGAGAAACACCTTCATCATGCTGCGTTGAAATTACAATTGTATCAATTCGGAAAGGTTTACCCTCAGCGTTGTACTCAACCGTAACCTGAGATTTTGCATCAGGCCCTAAATAAGGCATTAATGCGGTGTGTTTTCTAATACGAGCCAATTCGCGTAATAAATCATGAGAAAATTGAATACTCATCGGCATAAAGGAGTCGGTTTCGCGAGTTGCATAACCGAACATCATGCCTTGGTCGCCAGCACCTTGTTCATGATTATCAAATTCATCAACGCCTTGGGCAATGTCAGCACTTTGTTGATGGATAGTAACTAAAACGCCACAAGAGTCTGCATCGAAACGATAAGTTGGCTTGGTGTAACCGATTTCGCGAATAACTTCACGAACTAATTCTTGAACATCTACATACGCATTGGTGGTAACTTCACCTGAAATAACAGCCAAACCGGTGGTTACAAGGGTTTCTACGGCAACACGTGAATGTGGGTCTGATGCCAAAAGAGCATCAAGAATCGCATCAGAAATTTGATCGGCAACTTTATCGGGATGCCCTTCAGATACAGACTCAGAAGTAAAAAGGTTTTTCATTAGGCGTGGTGATTAAAATGTATTTAAACCATTGAAATTAAGAGGCGAAAAATACTGAAAAAACTTTATGTTTGCGTAAGTGTTTTAAAGTCGGATTCTATGAAAATCATGTTTAGAAAGTTTTTAAAATCCTGGTACTTCGAAGTTTCGCTGCTGATAGTAGTTATTCTTGGGGGGATTTATGTGCTTAATGTTAGCATCATTAATACTTGGTTAAAACAAGTGTTTTCGGATGTTGCGAGTTTTTACAGCCAAACATCAGCAGCTTTTACAGCTATTTTAAGCGATGAGGACAGTGCCAAGATTTTAGTTGGTATCGTTGCTTTTCTGGTATTTTTGATGATTTTGGCTTATAGGATTGTATGGCGCTTACAGGGTTCCAAAAAGTTTACATCAACATCATGCCCACGATGTTCAGAGCCTTTGGTTCGTGTTAAAAGCCATGAATGGCAAAGAAAATTACGTTCGATTCTACCCCTAAGACGATTTTATTGTAGAAATTGTGGTTGGAAAGGCACGCGAATTAAAGGAAACGATAATGTTCCTTTAAATCTACAGCCTGGAAAACCTACTCGAATTCATGTTGATAAAATTTCTTAAACCATGTTTTTCTAAGCTGAATCAGGTTAATCCAAATAAATCGGATTGTTTTGGGCCGGGTTCAACCCCTAAATATCTGAATGCTTTTAAGGTAGCAACACGTCCTTTAGGGGTACGTTGTAAAAACCCTTCCTGAATTAAAAACGGTTCATATACTTCCTCAATCGTACCACGGTCTTCACCTACTGCAACCGCAATGGTACTTAGTCCAACAGGGCCTCCTTGATAATTTTCAATGATGTTTTTTAGAATACGAACATCCATTTCATCAAAACCATTTTGATCCACATCGAGGGCGTTTAGGGCTTTGTCGGCAATTTCGTCATCGATGGAAGGGCGTTTATATACTTCTGCAAAATCTCTTGTTCGGCGAAGTAGTCGGTTTACGATTCGTGGGGTTCCTCTGCTTCTTCGTGCAATTTCAAATGCGCCATTTTCTGTTATTTCCATGCCTAAAATTCCGGCCGAACGTTTAGCTATGTGTTGTAACAATTCCACATCGTAATAATCGAGACGAAGGTCGATACCGAATCGGGCACGAAGAGGTGCCGTTAACAATCCTTTTCGTGTAGTAGCACCAACTAAAGTAAATGGCTTTAGCTCAATCTGAATACTTCTTGCATTGGGGCCGGAGTCAATCAAAATATCTAATTTAAAATCTTCCATAGCAGAGTATAAATACTCTTCAACAACGGGATTTAAACGATGGATTTCATCGATAAATAGTACATCCCCCTCATCTAAAGAAGTTAATAATCCTGCTAGATCTCCGGGTTTATCTAATACGGGTCCTGTGGTTGTTTTTATTTGCACGCCCATTTCCTGAGCCACAATATTGGCTAAGGTTGTTTTTCCAAGTCCGGGAGGCCCTGAAAGCAACACATGGTCGAGAGCTTCTTTTCGCATTCGGGCTGCTTGTATGAAAACAGAAAGATTGTCAATAATTTTTGGCTGACCAATAAATTCACGCAAACTGGCCGGACGAATCGTCTGTTCGAAAGCAATTTCTTTCAATGAAGCGTTTAACAATGGATTCGACACGTGAAAAACTCCTTAAAACCTTAAATTGATGCCATTTTTTCCGCTATATTCATCTAAAAATAAGAAAATAAAAACGGGTAGAACCATTTATGTCAGGTACATCTTTTTCACCGGATGAACCCTCATTTGATCCGCTAAAATATACCATTCCTTACGATAAACAAGGTCATAAAGACTCACAGACTGATTCTATGCTTCAAGATCCTATTGATAATCCGAATTTACCGGAAGAACCTTACAATCCATCTGAATTATATAACAATTTCGAATTAAGCTGGCTCAAATTTAATGAGCGTGTTTTACACGAAGCATGGAACGATAAAAATCCCGTTTTGGAGCGAGTGCGTTTTATAGGAATTGTATGTTCCAATTTAGATGAGTTTTTTCAAAAACGAGTGGGTGGGTTAAAACGTCAGTTAGACGCAGGCGTACAAAAATTAAGTGTTGATGGACTTACACCGCGTCAACAGTTGAGAGCTATTCGTCAAGAAGTAAAAAAAATGATTGTATCGTATCGGGAATGTTTTTTAAATGTGTTAATCCCCGAATTGGAAAGGCACAACATATTCTTTAAAAAAT
>CAZIQX010000061.1:4544-9623 GCA_964541325.1 uncultured Chitinophagales bacterium
CTGTTTCATTACAATGTGAAAATATTATACCTAAAAAACAAGTAATTGATGAATACTTTAATCGTCAGTTATTTCCCATTTTAACACCATTAGCAGTTGATAATTCCCGGCCATTTCCATTCATATCCAATAAAAGTCGCTCCTTTGCAGTTGAATTAAAAGACCCCAATAACCCGGAAGAAACCGTATTTGCCAGAATTAAAGTACCATCAAACCGTCCGCGATGGTTACAAGCAGAGCGCACGGCTGATAGTATCACGTTTGTTTCGATAGATGATGTAATTAAAGAAAATGTGGATCGACTTTTCCCGGGTATGGAGGTTCTTTCAGCGAATATTTTTCGGGTAACCCGTAGTGCTGATGTTGAACGAAATGAAGAAGAAGCGGATGACTTATTGGCGTTAATTGAAGATGAATTGCGTGAACGTCGTTTTGCGGAAGTAGTAAGATTGGAAATTGATGCAGATACGCCACATCATATCAAAGAATTGCTGATTTATAATATGCGTATCACTTGGGCTGATGTGTTTGAAATGACCGGCCCCATTGGCTTGGCTGATAGTGTCCAAATTGCTGATTTAGATGATTTTAATTCACTAAAATTTAAACCATGGGTTCCTACCTTACATCCTGTATTTCGCCACGAGTTAGATGAAGATGCACCGGATATTTTCAGTTTAATTCGAAAAGGCGATTTCATGGTGCATCATCCGTATCAAAGTTTTGCAACATCGGTTCAACATTTTGTGGAACAAGCTGCAGCTGACCCTCATGTTTTAGCCATTAAACAAACCCTATATCGCACATCAAAAGACTCTCCGTTGATGCATGCACTCATAAAAGCCGCCGACTCGGGTAAGCAAGTTGCGGTTTTAGTGGAATTAAAAGCACGTTTTGATGAGGAACGGAATATTGAATGGGCACATCGACTAGAAAAAGCTGGCGTTCATGTTGCTTACGGCTTACCAGGTTTGAAAATACATACCAAATTAACCTACGTTGTTCGTGAAGAAGAAGGAGAGTTGCGCCGATATTTGCATGTTGGAACGGGGAATTATCACCCCAAAACGGCACAATTGTATGAAGATTTAGGGTTTTTTACTTCTGATGAAACGCTTGCAGCTGATGTTTCTTCCTTGTTTAATTTTTTAACGGGATATGCACCTGAACAACAGTACAAAAAGCTCATAGTGGCACCACGATACATGAGAAAAACGTTCAATTCGCTCATTGAAACGGAAATTGAAGAAGCACGTGCGGGACGACAAGCCCGTATCATAGCAAAAATGAATAGTTTGGAAGACCCGGCGATAATTGAAAAACTCTATGAAGCATCAAGAGCAGGTGTTGCCGTTGATATTATTGTTCGTGGGGTTTGTCGTTTAAAAGCTCAAATTCCGGGATTAAGTGAAAATATTCGCATTCACTCTGTAATTGGTCGCTTTTTAGAGCACTCTCGCATCTTTTATTTCCACAACCGTGGCCAGGATTCATACTTTATTGGCTCGGCTGATTGGATGCATCGTAATTTGGATGCACGAGTTGAAGCCATCGCTCCCATAGAACATCCCAACCTAAAGCAATACCTGCAATTTGTATTAAACGTGTATCTGCGTGATAATGGTCAACGTTGGGAAATGCAACCTGATGGAACGTACAAGAAAACGTGTTGTGGTGAACAGGAAACGGAAATTCGCAGCCATCAGATTTTTATGAATCATGCTCATTATGCGATGGACCCGATTGCCGTTGCGTACTCGCTTTAATTATTTACTGCGAATTTTATCAGCTAAACCTTTTAAAAAGTAGCGCATGACCTGATCTTTACAGGGACGGTAGTTTTTGTGATCCGGTGCGCGAAAAAATGCCGAAATCTCTGATTTCGACAATTTAAAGTTAGCTCGGTTGAAGATATCTTCCATGTCAACGTCTTTGAGTTCAAATGCAACCCGGAGTTTTTTTAGAACAATGTTGTTGGTAACCGGAATTTCAACCCGTGGTGATGGTCGCGATTCATCTTTTCCTCGTTTGTATATCACCAAACCATTCAAAAAATGACCCATTATCGAATGAGACATTTCTATAAAACCGGGTTCATCTTCTTTTTTTAGAAAAGCCGAAATGTCTGCTTCTTTGATGGATGGATAATCGCCTAAGGCACAAATCTGAACTAGTTTTTGTTCATTAACACTTAAAATGAAGCGAATAGAGCGGAAAATATCGTTTAAAATCATATAAAAATGTGCCTGTTTTTTTCAAAGAATCTCAAATATAGGCAATTCTTACCCGCGTTTTTCTTCCATGATTCCTACAAGATTATTATCGGGGTCTTTTAAAAAGCCAATCCACAATTCATGGTCAGGCATTTTAGCCGCCAACTGCGGTTTTCGTTCTTCTTTAGCCCCTTTTTGAATACAGTGTTCAAAAAAGGATTCAATATGATTGGTTTTAAAGTATAGAATTGAGTTTTTCCCAATTTCCCCGGCACCTTGAGGAGTGGATAACATAATTCGGGTTTCGCCGGATTGAAGAAATGCAAGATTAGGGCCCGCTGAAAACAAAAAAGCCAGACCTAAAACATCCCGATAAAATTCAAGTGCTGATTCAACGGAAGAAACCGTTATTGCTATTTGACCAATTGAAGAAATCATAAAACCTCCCTGTATATAAAAAAAGGTTTACCCGGCTTGTATCAGGTAAACCTTTTGAAGGTAATAAAATTAAATCTAACTCAAGAACATCATCACAAAAAAGAAAACGATACCAAACGCTGTAATAATAAGGGTTTGTTTCTTGAATTTTGGCATTTGAAGAGCCATCATATAGCCTGAAAAAAGAAGCATAAATAATGAAACAGACAAAATTGCCGCATACACTTTAAAAGCTGTTCCGCCCTTAGCTTTGTGTAGCTGAACCAAACGTCGATACCAGGTTGTGTGATTGATATCAAACTTAACGATGAGAGGGTCTTGAGTGGGTGAAAAACTTAAATCGCGATTTGAGCCTGACCAATTCACAGATATACCGTTATCATTTTTTCGAAAACCGGGAGTTCCACTAGGTTCAGAATACCCTTTTTCTTGAAGTGTTTGCGTGATGTAAGCTAAAACGGCTTCATTAGTTTGGGTAATTGGCTCTTTCAATTCAACTAAAAATGATTCGGACTCATAGCTTCCTTTGATTCCCCAAGTGTAAAGTGCCCCCGTTACTAAGAACATAAACGCCACCGGCATAATGAATGCTGCCAAGTACATGTGGAGCGTCATGATTGATTTTCTTTCCATAAATAAATTCGTTAGGCTTCTAATTTAGATTCAATCTGAATATAAAAACACTTGCGAAGGAATCGTTCATGGAGAACGCAAAAAATTGTAAGCATATCTAGAAAATATAACATAAGAAATGAATCAGAAACGGAGTGCAGAAAACATAACAGATTGTAACTGCTGTGCATTTGGTGTATTGAAATTCCAAATATGTTCATTCATTTAGTAATTAAAAAGTTTGAATGAATAACCTCGGAAAGTAAGACAAGTAGTTACAAAAAATGGTTTGGGTACACCAGTTCATACTTTACATTACAATCTCTAAAAAAGAGTATTTTGAAACTCACTTAAAAATGGAGAACAATCATGGATAGAATAAAAACGGAAGTCAAATGGGGTTTAATTTTTGCCGTAACTACACTTGTTTGGATGATGATTGAACGAATGATGGGATGGCATGATGAGAATATTTCCCAACACCTATACATGACGAATTTATTCGCCATTTTGGCAATTTCAGTGTATGTATATGCTTTACGAGATAAACGAAATCAAATGGGAGGCAGCCTATCGTGGAAACAAGGTTTTTTTTCCGGAATGATGATTACAGGGGTTGTTTTCCTGCTTTCTCCGATTACACTTTGGATTTCAGTAAATATTATTTCGCCCGACTTTTTTCCAAATATGATTAGCTATGCATCTGAGAATGCGTTTATGACCAAAGAATCAGCAATAGAGTATTTTAACTTTCGAAATTATGTAATCCAAAGTGCATTGGCTGCATTTGTAATGGGAACACTAACTTCTGCAATTGTAGCTTTTTTCCTGAAAAAGAAAACCGATTGAACTAAGCAACACACTAAAGTGATATACTCTTAGTTGTTATCGTTGATTATTAACCAAATAAAACTATGTCAAACAAAATACTCTGGGCTGACGACGAAATAGATTTACTAAAACCACACATTTTGTTTCTTGAGCAAAAAGGCTTCCATGTTACTCCGGTAACCAATGGCGAAGATGCTCTTGCTGAATTAGAAGAGGGGGAGTTCACCATTGTTTTTTTAGATGAACAAATGCCGGGAATGGATGGTCTTACCACGCTAACTCATATTAAAGAGCAATTTCCAAATCTTCCTGTGGTAATGATTACCAAGAGTGAGGAGGAGTCGATTATGGAGGACGCTATTGGGGCAAAAATTTCAGATTATTTGATAAAACCGGTGAATCCCAATCAAATAATTCTAACAATTAAGCGAATCTTAGATCGAAACAGACTGAGAAATGAGAAATCTGCTCAAAGTTATTTGCAAAACTTTAATCAGCTTACACAACAAATAAACGATCGGATTACCTGGGAAGAATGGATTGATGTCTATAAAAAACTGGTAAAATGGGACATCGAATTGGAGCGAGCCGATGAGAATTTGCGTCAGGTTTTGAATGACCAATATGCACAGGCGAATTATGCGTTTGGGAAGTTTATTGAGCAAGAATATCGTTATTGGTTAAAAGAAGAACCCGGAGAGCGTCCGTTTTTATCACCCGATGTGTTGAAAGAGTATGTGGCGCCGATGCTCAAACAAAAACAAAAAGTAGCCTTTATTGTAGTTGATTGTTTGCGTTATGATCAATGGTTAATTTTTGAAAGTGAAGTAAGCGATTACTTCAGTATTGAAACGGATTTTTATTACTCAATTTTACCAACGGCCACTCCGTATTCCAGAAATGCAATATTTTCGGGACTATATCCATCCGAAATTGAAAAATTTTATCCGACTTTGTGGGAAACTCACGATGATTCCGAATTTTC
>CAZIQX010000061.1:9633-14416 GCA_964541325.1 uncultured Chitinophagales bacterium
AATTGCCCATTCGTGCTAAATACGAAAAAATTATTCAGGTTGAGGATGGTAAACGTGTGGCTGACCGCATGAATGATTACGTGCAAGTACCCTTAAGTGCATTCGTATATAACTTTGTGGATACACTTGTTCACTCTCGTTCAGATTCTAGTGTGTTAAAAGAAATTGCACCGGATGTTCCCGCATTTCGTGCCTTAACCAAAGCGTGGTTTCGGCATTCAAACCTGTTACAAATGCTCAAAAATTTGGCCGAACATGATATAACCGTGGTTTTAACAACGGATCATGGAAGTGTAAGAGCCTTGAGAGATACTAAAGTGATTGGAGATCGTGAAACTTCCACGAGTTTGCGATACAAATATGGAAAACATTTGAAAGCAGAATCCGACTCAGCGATCATTGTGGACAGGCCTGCTGAGTACAAATTGCCAAGAAGTAAGGGTGCAACAAATTATATCTTTGCCAAAGAGGACTATTATTTCGTGTACCCAACAAACTATCATAAATTCCAAAATCGCTATAACGATACATTTCAACATGGAGGGGCTTCCATGGAAGAAATGATATTACCTGTGGTTACTCTTAAGCCAAAAAGATGATGAATTGCTAACGTTCACTTAAAACATCAGGGTTTCTTGAAGTGTGGAAAACTGCAATAATTATACTATGTTGCTCCCGTATTTGAAAATAGATTTCAAAAGGAAAGGATAGTACCTGGGCAACTCTATAGTTTTTTCTTAATGGAAAAAGTAGTGGCGTATCATTAATGAGTTTAAATGAGTTTAATAATGACGTTTTAAATTTTTCTGCAATTGATTTGTCTCTTGATGCGTACCATTTGTACGCATCTTTCACGTCCAGTTGAGCAACGTCTGAAATTAAAATCTTATTCATTTATAAACATTGAATCAACTACTTCTGATAATGGTTTTAGTAATGATGGGTTTTTACGTATGTCTTTTATTCGCTTTTGAATTTCAAGTTCCTGCCAGTTATCCGAAGCCACCCTCGTTTGATGCACATATCTTAAGGGTTTGATAACTTCTAAAAATTCATCAAAATGATTGTCTTCAATTTCTAGTGTAATTGTTTTCATAATTTTAGCTTGAGTTTTTTCTAACAATAATCAAAAAGGTAGATTATTTCCAAAAAGATGATGAACATCACCACAAAATCAACTTATGAAACCATGCAATTTGCTCAAAAGTGGGCATCTGAAAATCTGAAATCAGGAGATGTGGTTTGTTTAAGAGGAGATCTTGGTGCCGGAAAAACACATTTCGTAAAAGGCTTGATTCAGACATTTGGCGGGTCATCAGATGAAGTGAATTCACCAACCTTTACCTTGATTCACGAATATCGAAAAGCCAATCCACCCATGTATCACTTCGACTGTTATCGTTTAAAATCAGAAGCTGAAGCCATCGAAATTGGCATTGAAGATTATTTATATGGTGATGGAATTTGCTGTATTGAGTGGCCGGAACGAATTGAGGCCTTGTTACCTGTACCTAGATTTGAAGTGCAGATTTCGCATAGAGGGGATGATGAACGGGAAATTTGGATAAAAAAACTAAACTAACTCACCTCTCAACACCCGCTTCACCTCGTCCGTTTTTTTACCCGCAGCATACATATGTTCTTCAAGTGAATCCGCTTTTATCAACGTGAAATCCGCTTTATAACCGGTTTTAATTTGTCCTAATTCATGATGGGCATCTAGTGCCTGTGCCGCAAAACGAGTTACACCAAGCAACACTTCGTATGCGGTCATTCGCTGAAAAACGACCGCCAAGTTCATAGCGTGAATCAAACTTGGAATGGGTGCAGAACCCGGATTAAAATCCGTAGCTACAGCTAATGGAATCCCGTTTTTTATAAGTTTTTGTGCAGGTAAAGGCGGTTGTTTGAGCTGTAAACTTGCAATAGGAAGACTTACTGCTACAGTGCCACTTCGTTTTAGGGCTTCGATACTTTCATCAGAAATAAACTCTAAATGATCGGCTGAAACGGCACCGGTTTTTTCGCTTAGTAATCCACCGTTTTGGTTGCTAAGTTGGTCAACGTGAAGCTTAATTTTAAGTCCATGATTTTTAGCAACGGTGGAAATTCGAGCGGCTTCATCAAATGAAAATGAACCCTTTTCTACAAAAATATCATTAAATACAGCGAGTTTTTTAGCAGCAACTGTTGGTATGATTTCCTCACAAATTAAATCGATGTAAGCTTCTCTGTTGTTTTGATATTCTTCCGGAATCGTATGCGCCGCCAAAAGTGTAGTAAACATTCTCGGAGAAAGTTGCTCTGAAGCCAACGTTTTATAAATTTCTAAAACGCGTAATTCATGTTCAAGACTGAGTCCATAACCCGTTTTGGCCTCAATAGTTGTTACGCCATCTTTTGCTAATAAACTAGCGTGATAATGAGCTCGTTTGAGTAGCTCGTTATCCGTAGCTTTTCGAGTTTCCCTAACGGTGGAACGAATGCCGCCACCTTTTTCAGCGATATCCAAATAGGATGCCCCTTGCATTTTTAACGTGGTTTCCTGCCAACGATTTCCTCCAAAAGTGAGGTGTGTATGGCAATCAATAAAACCGGGTGTAACCATGAAATCGTGAGCATCAAATTCTTGCTCATAAGTTTGTTTTGGTAAATCTTTATCTGCTCCAACCCATTGAATCACATCATCTTTCCAAACAATAGCAGCATGTTCAACGCACGAAATATTACGCGCATCGGTACATGTAAACAATTGACGAATATTTCTTAGTACACGCATGAGTTTAATGGTTTTCCTGTTGATTCCGCTGCCTCAATTAAGCTCGGATGATATAACAATTCATGGCACTGTTGGATATCATCATTAAAGAAACGATCCACTTCCGTGTGAGCCACTTTTGAGCGAATATAATCATGGGCTGCTTCCACACCTTTTCCTGGCTTAAGTGGTTTGCGGAAATCAAGCGCCTGAGCCGAAGAAAACAATTCAATGGCCAATACATATTCTACATTTTCCAAAACTTGAAGCAATTTTACCGCACTCACTGAACCCATGCTTACATGGTCTTCTTGTCCTAATGATGTGGGAATCGTGTCAACAGATGCAGGATGACACAACACTTTATTCTCGGAAACCAATGCGGCCGCTGTATATTGAGGAATCATAAAACCTGAATTTGTACCTGTTTCGCGCATCAATAATTTGGGTAAACCATCATGACCTTCGAGTAATAAATAAGTGCGTCGCTCTGAAATACTCGCCAATTCCGCCAAAGCAATCGCGGCAAAATCGAGAGCTAAGGCTAGGGGCTGACCGTGAAAATTTCCACCACTTACAATATCACCATCATCAAAAACTAAGGGATTGTCGGTAACCGAGTTGATTTCTGTTTCAACAACACGGATTGCATAGTTTAACGCATCTTTCGATGCTCCATGCACTTGTGGAATACAACGTAAACAATAGGGGTCCTGCACTTTTCCGCAATCCCGATGCGATTCCAAAATCTGACTATCAGCTAACAAGTTGCGAACATTTTCCGCAGTTTTTATTTGTCCGGGATGAGGACGAATGGCATGAATACGCTCATCAAATGGTTTGATACTTCCCTGTAAAGCTTCGAGTGACATCGCCCCAAGAACATCAGCAACTTTGCATAAACGAATGGCTTTTTCGAGAATAAACGCACCGTAAGCCGACATAAACTGTGTTCCATTAATCAATGCTAAACCATCTTTAGCTTGCAACTCAATAGGTTCGAGTCCATGCTTTTTAAGCGCATCAATAGCGGGAATTTGTGTTTTCCCATCGGCATCCCACACATTTCCCAGGCCAATCAACGGTAAACAAAGGTGAGCTAATGGTGCTAAATCGCCCGACGCTCCAACGCTGCCTTTTTCAGGTACAACAGGAATCAAATCGAGCTTTTCGAGTAGTTGTAAGCGTTCAAAAGTAGTTTCTGAAACACCTGAAAACCCTTGAGCTAAGGCATGTATCTTAAACTGCAGCATCAACTTAGAGATCTCTTTTTTTATGGGCCTTCCAACTCCTACAGCATGACTCAAAATGAGATTTCGTTGCAGCGTTTTCAACTCCATTTCGTTGATGCGCTTGTTGGCAAGAATCCCAAAACCGGTATTTATTCCGTAATGTGCTTTCCCGTCGTGAAGGGCGTCCTCTACAATTTGGCGATTATCAGAAAGTTTGGTGTGATGTTTTGAAAGCTCGTTTAATCGCGTAGCTAAATCCTCATATAAATGCGAAATACGAATGGATTGATTCAGTTCGGGTGTGGTCATATCTGTTTATCTATTAAAAAGGGTGTTCTGTTGCCTGTAGCGAAAACGTATGCTATTTGGCAAGAATGAAATCGAGATTATTCGGCTTTAAAAAAGAAAAAGCGCATTCAATGTGTATGATTTACATTTAAATAACTGATAAAAAATGTGATGCCAGAAAAATCCAGCATCACCCCAAAGGCTAATCTAATGATGGTAAATCTACACCACGTTCACGAGCCGTTTCTCTGGCAATTTCGTAACCTGCATCGGCATGACGCATAACACCGGTGCCGGGGTCGTTGGTTAGTACACGTTCCAATCGGCGGTCGGCCATTTCGGTTCCATCGGCTACAGAAACCATACCGGAGTGAATCGAATAACCTATGCCAACGCCACCACCATGATGTAGGGAAACCCAACTTGCACCGCTTGCCGTGTTAAGCATAGCGTTTAATAAGGGCCAATCGGCAATAGCATCAGAACCGTCCATCATGCCTTCGGT
>CAZIQX010000061.1:14426-15285 GCA_964541325.1 uncultured Chitinophagales bacterium
ACCGGTATCAAGGTGGTCACGGCCAATTACAATGGGGGCATCCACTTTGCCTTTTTTCACTAACCAGTTGAATTTGAGTCCCATTTCGGCACGTTCACCATATTCGAGCCAACAAATTCGAGCAGGTAAACCTTGAAAATGTACTTTTTCTGATGCGTTTTTAATCCAACGATGTAGGTGTTCTTTATCAGGAAATTGTTCTAGAACCGCTTTATCGGTAACAGCGATATCATTCGGATTTCCGGAAAGTGCTGCCCAACGGAAGGGACCGGAGCCCTTGCAGAAAAGCGGACGAATATACTCAGGAACAAAACCAGGAATCTTAAACGCATCAGTTAAGCCGCGTAAATCGGCCACATGTCCACGGATATTATTCCCGTAATCAAATGCGATAGCTCCCATCTTTTGCAATTCTAGCATACCCTCTACGTGTTCAACCATAGAATCTAAAACGAGGTTTTCATAGGTTTTATAATCCTTTTCTCGCATTTCAGCAGCCTTTTCCAGACTCATTCCTTTAGGGATGTAGCCTGTTTTTAAATCATGAGCTGAAGTTTGATCGGTAAGTACATCAGGAACAATACCACGACGAACCAATTCGGGAATAATATCAGCGGCATTGGCCACCAAGCCAACTGAAAGCGCCTCTTTTTTGTCTTTTGCTTTCATTAACATATCGAGAGCTTCATCAAGCGTGTAGGCAATTTTATCACAATATCCGGTTTTGATTCTGAATTGGATTCGTGACTCATCCACATCAATTCCAAGAAATGCAGCCCCATTTAAAGTTGCTGCAAGAGGTTGCGCTCCTCCCATACCACCGAGACCGGCAGTTACCACTAAGCGTCCTTCTAAGATT
>CAZIQX010000062.1:0-15281 GCA_964541325.1 uncultured Chitinophagales bacterium
TAACCCTCACATACAAGACTCACAGAGCTGTAAGCACTGTGAGTCTAAGTTTTTTATCCCGCGGACGTCTTCGTCCGTGGGTACTTTCGACTCACAGTCATTTTTTTGACTGTGAGTCGTTTATGTAAGCGTGTTAAAATCCACAAATGGTGTAACCCTCACATACAAGACTCACAGAGCTGTAAGCACTGTGAGTCTAATTTTTTTATCCCGCGGACGCTTTCGACTCACAGTCATTTATTTGACTGTGAGTCGTTTATGTAAGCGTGTTCAAATTCGCAATTGGTATAACCCTCACATACAAGACTCACAGAGCTGTAAGCACTGTGAGTCTAAGTTTTTTCAACTCACAGGCGTGGACGCCTGCGAGATATATGTGTAAGCGTGTTCAAATTCGCAATTGGTATAACCCTCACATATAAGACTCACAGAGCTGTTAGCACTGTGAGTCTACTATCTTGATTCTTAAGGATTAACCTTCAACAATTCTACTTTGAAAATTAAGGTAGCATTGGGTCCAATTTGACCACCGGCACCACGTGGACCGTAAGCCAAATCACTAGGAATGTAAAGCATCATTTCACCGCCTTCATTCAACAATTGGAGACCTTCAGTCCAGCCCTTAATAACACCGTTTAAAGGGAAAGTAATCGGCTCACCACGTTTGTACGAACTATCAAATTCAGTACCATCAATCAAGGTTCCCTGATAATGAACCTGAACTTGGTCGGTTGCTTTCGGTTTTTTACCTGTTCCTTGTTTTACAATTTTATATTGAAGACCACTAGCTGTTTCACGCACACCGGGCTTGGTTTTATTATCAGCAAGAAAAGCTATTCCCTCTTCTACATTTTTGTTACGAGCTTCATCCATCTCTTTTTGGCGTTTTGCACTTACTTCATTTCTGTTTTCTGTTACCAATTTTTGAATTTCTTCGGTAGTTAACTGTGGATTATTGTCAACTGCATCGCGTATCCCCTGCATTAACATGTCTTTATCTAACTCACTAAGTTGTGGAAGCACTTGAGGCAGACGTGTTCCAAGATCGTAACCGATGCTATAACTGGTTTTTTCATTTTTACCTTCGCCAACAGTTAATTGTCCGCCTGGTTTTTCCGGTTGAGCACAAGCCACAAGAGCTACAGCAGCTGCAATCACAAGAGTTTTTTTCATAATCACTTCGTTTATTTTGTTTTTTTTGAGATTAACGGGTGCAAAAGTAAGCAGAATCAATCGTCAAATAAAAATGAATCAGATTTATTACGTGGGAATTCAGGTCTATTTGTATTTTGCAGTTGGAACCAAACAATTTTAGAAGCGAGCATTATGGACGTTATTCGAATTAAACAGGTTGATGCTTTTACACGAACTCCTTTTTCTGGAAACCCCGCCGGTGTGGTTCTGGATGCTGATTATTTGGATGGGAAAACCATGCAAAAGATCGCTATGGAGATGAATTTATCAGAAACCACATTCATTTTAGAACCCACACACCCCGATGCTGATGTTCGCATCCGTTGGTTCACCCCAACACAAGAAGTTGATTTGTGTGGACATGCCACTATTGCTGCTTTTCATGTTTTGGCTGAAGAAGGTCGTTTTGGTCTTGAAATTGGTGAACCACAAAGTTTTGTACTGGAGACCAAATCAGGGAATCTTATAGTTGATGTAGAGTGGCGTCATCAACATCCGTATATCAAATTTGCGATTCCGGTTCCAAAATTTTATCCCTATCCCGGGGAAATTAAACTCCTATGCGCTGCATTAGGTATAGCTGAAGTTGAGTTGAGTCAAAAAGTTCAACCCATGATTACCAATAATGGCTATTGTTATATCCCAATCACACATTTCGATAGTCTAAAAACTATTGAACCTAATCGTGCGATATTAGCACAATTGGACACTCTATACGATTTAAAAGGATTCTCTGTGGTAACGATGGATACCGGTGATAAGGATATTGACTGGCATTTACGCTTCTTTGCGCCCGGCTTAGGTGTATTTGAAGATCCGGTAACCGGTAGTGCTAACGGACCAATGGCTGCCTATTTATATTTGAATGGTTTGGTTGATACCACCAAAAATTACTTTGAATTCAGAGCTGAGCAAGGTCATTTTGTGAATCGCACAGGTCATGTTGATGTAGTTTTGAAAAGCAATGAAAAAGGAATCGACGAAATTCAGATTTGTGGTGAAGCCATCACCGTTATGGAAGCCAATTTATTTCCGGGTGCGGGTAAAGCGAAAAAATTCTGATTGTCTGATTGTTTGAAAAGGTGTAAGGTTTAAGTTGTAAGGTGTTAGCAAAAGTTGTAAAGGTTTAAATTTGTATTTCTAAAAAGGTTTAAAGGTGTAGAGGTGTAAAGGTTTAAAGTGGGAGTATGTGTTTTTTTGAGAAGTAAGTAGTCAGGGGTCTGAGTATTTTTGATCTATAATCTATGTTTTATGATGAATGATGTATGATTTGTGATTTAGAGTTAAAGGCCGAATGACAAGAGCTGAAGGTTGAAAGAATTTTGTAATTATTACCATCTTACTTTTGATTTGATGAAGCTAATAAGTGTACTTTCAGTAATCAGCAATCAGCAATCAGTTTCATTTCCGTTCAGCTTCAAGCA
The DNA here is from genome assembly GCA_964541325.1 of uncultured Chitinophagales bacterium. Lineage (GTDB taxonomy): Bacteria > Bacteroidota > Rhodothermia > Balneolales > M1805 > M1805. The sequence goes on from CAZIQX010000062.1 coordinate 2,619, forward strand.
TCACACTTCCAGCTAGTTCAACTGTTAACCTTAAATTTTCGACTAACTCATACTTTGAAAACCTGCTACTTTCTTCTTACACAATCCTTTTAAACTCAAAAAAATACGTGAAAACACCTATTCATTAAGGAAACTTTGTTCGTATTTTTAGAGTTGATTAAATAAAAGATTGACATCCTCGTTTATTTTTTGTTTATAGTAACCATAACAACCGTTAATGAAAAAATAGGAGGTACCTCTGCCATGCGGGCAAAGATGTACGAAAAATATTACAAAATGGGTCTTAGCCATGATTTATTCAAAACCATGCATTTAAAAAAGCCCAAAAAAAGAATTAAAACGTTTTACTACCTGCTCATGGTAGTGATTCTTTCTGTTGCACTCATGCTTTTTTAATGCGAGTCAAGTCGAGAACGCTTATCACCCCTTTAATTTCCTTCGTTCACAACTTTTGTGCGACGATACAATTTTGCTGTGAGCAAAAAGCGCTCACGAATCTGATTAATCGGAAATCGTTTTAAGAATTCCGCCAGGGATTCTACGCTCCAATTCGCCCCTTCCTGCTTCAATTCAATAATGATAAATTCACCTAAAAACAGCGTAATAGTTGTTTGCTGAGCATCTTTGTAGAAGTGAGCTTGATACCCCATCAGTGAGTCACTGCGATTAATTACGGCTTCGGAATCAAGGTCAAATGTTTCGATGGCTTGTTCCTGATAATAATCCGGATTAATGGAATAATCCTGCAACTTAAATTGAATAACTTTAATTGGAACTGATTTATCGTAATAAAGCTGCGTAAGCTCAAAGGTATGTTGAGGATGCACATTCGGGGTTTCAAACATAGGTTCATCACGAATCATTGTATCCGGAGCAGCAGGAATCAAAGAAAGTAAGGTGTCAATTTCTGCCCGAATCAGATGATTTTGTGCGTTTACCTGAAGCGATATCAGACAAAAAATTCCGAAAAGAAGTAGCTGTTTTATCATAGTGTTTCTTTAGATTCCCAACATATCAAGATTACTACCATCCAATTACGCAAAATATAACGAATCGAGGCCATATGAAAGACAAACAATTCCCTATAGGGCGCTTCACCTACACCGAATTTATGAGTGAATCCGATCGCAGACGTGCCATAGAACAAATTTCTACACTTGGTGATAGACTTATTGAGCTCTGCGCATCCTATAGCGACTCATTAATGGATACGCCTTATCGTACGGGTGGTTGGACAGCCCGACAGGTGATTCATCACCTATTTGATTCCCATATCAATGCCTATTGCCGAGTTAAATTGGCTTTAACGGAAGAAAATCCCACCATAAAACCTTATGATCAAAATGCTTGGGTTCACTTACACGATGCTACATTACCGGTTGAAGTAAGCGTTAAAGCAATTGCCGGGGTTCAGGCTCATTTAGGATATCTGTTGGCAGCATTATCTGAGGATGATTTCAAACGCACCATTTACCATCCTGAAAACGGAGAAATGACTGTGGATAAACTCACGGCTATGTACGCGTGGCATGGTGAGCATCACCTCGAACACGTACGACTTTCATTACATGATGACATGAATCCTTTATCTGAATAAATCTCAAAATAGCGGTAAAATTCCCTATATTTGCCGCCTCTTTTAGGGCAGATAGTTCAACGGATAGAACGAAGGTTTCCGGAGCCTTAGATCTGGGTTCGATTCCCGGTCTGCCTACTTTTTTAGGTGTTAGGTGTTAGGTATTAGGTGTTAAGTGTTAGGTGTTAGTAAAAGGTTTAAAGGTTTAAAGGTTTAAAGTAGCAGAATGGAGTAGGGGGGATTTTTGATTATTGATTTATGATGTATAATTGAGTCTATTTCAGCATTCAGCATTCAGCCTTTAGCTTACATTGCCTTCCAGTATTCTGGATTTAGTATCGAACTACTGGGTTCCAGCTATTTTCTATTTTTGCCTTTCTCATTGAACCTTCTACTTCTATCATCAAATCAACCAAATATTAAATTACTTTAAACTCTGTTCAACTGACCGATAAAAGGGATGATTTTTAACACGTAAATCGTTAACTTTCAAATACTAGGGATTAATCTCATTTAGACGGTATTATTCATTTTTGCCATTTATACTGCCATGAAAGCATCTACATCTACATCCATTAAGCGAATTGTACTTCTCTCACACTGGTTTGTCTTTTTATTGGTGGGAACAACATTCGCTCAAGTATCGCTAAACAATAATTTCACCAAACAATACGCTCAGTATAGTGTTACCGGAGCCATTCCACCGCGCAGCTTTTTTGATCAATTTTTTGGGAATTATCCGAATATCTTACTTTCGGGACAGGGTGAAATAACTATAAATTTCCCTACAGATACGTACGTTCCTACTGATTTAGCCTCTGAAAATGTTCAAATAACAGGAACCAACCGTTTTAACGAAACCAATACCACCACGGTTCAAAGTTTATCTGTTAGTGGTCAAAGTGTAACCTTTACCACTCCTATCGACCTAGTTGACGGCTCAAATTTCACAGTTACATTTTTAGTTGCCGGGAAAATCAAAAATCCAAGTACTGCCGGTAATTATGTGATTTCATACTCGCACACCACAAGTGGCGGAACTCAAAATTTGGCAGTGTATGCCATTCAACAATCTAATACAAGCTTAAGTGCTCCCCTTGTTAGTATCAGTCCATCCATTGAATCACGAAATGCCGGTTATCTAGTTGCTTTTTCAACCGGAGCTGCCGGAGGGATGTTAGCCAACACGGATTTTTTCACTCTTACATTTCCTTCCGGTACACAGATTCCAAATGGGAATGTAGCAGGTGTAACTATTAATAGTATTCCTGCAGTCGCCGTTGGTAACTCATCTACAAGAGTTATCACTGTAACTACTCCAATCGATTTGGATAACGAAGAAGAAGTTTTACTCAATTTTTCTTTAGGGTCATCTATAAATAACCCCGCAGCAGGCAGTTATACACTGAGTATTCAAAGTTCAGCAGAAACATCTGTTATTAATTCAGCCAATTACGCCATTACTGCTGCAACTGTACTTTCAAATCCTTCGGTTACTCTTGGTCAATCGTTTGTAAATGCCACCACAAGCTACAGTATTCGATTTACCAATGGAACTACAAAGAGCTTGGTACCTTTTAATGATCGTTTACGCATTACATTTCCGGCTGAGATGCAAGTTCCGGGTACCATTGATGTATCAACCATAAACATCAATTCGGGTGGATTTACGGATATTCCCTCTCAACTTACCGTTACAGGTAACGAATTGCTGATTACAACACCTGTATCTATTGTTATGGGTGATGAAGTTGAAATTTTATTTAGCTCTGGAGCAGGAATTTCAAATCCGGCTTTAACAGGTTCGTACACCCTAAGTTTGCAGTTGGAAGAATCAGACGGAACATTGATTGAAGGTCCGGTAACTTCTTCTTCCTTTTTGATTTCCCAAGCCCCGAGTACCACTTCTAAATCTTTTGTTGATTTATCCAACTCATCCACATCTACCAATAGTACTTATACGATTAATTTTAACACCGGTCAGTTTGGTAAACTTACATCAGGCGTGAGTACGATTCACATTGCGTTACCACAAGACACACGTTTTAGGGCAGGAACAGCGGTAAGTGTTAATGGAACCAATGCACCCACATTTTCAACATTAAAAACACATCGAAGAATGACTATCAACTTTCCTGTTACTATCGAAAATAACAGTCCAATTCACTTAATTATTTGTCCGCTTAGAAATCCCGCTGCAGCCGCTGCCTATACCATTGATTTATATACATCAACGGAACAAACACCGATTCGTTCTAATACCTACAATGTGGGTTATACAGCTATTTCGAACGTAACGTTTACCATTTCCAATCTAGGGGTAAACCAAACAACGCAATACGTTATCAATGGAACAACGAATGCGAATATGTTCTCTATTTCATCCATTTCGGATTATTTCAGAATTATTTTACCCGAAGACGTTGAAATTCCAGCATCGATTGCCACGAATGACATTACCTTCCGAGTTGGAAACAGCAATCAGGCTATTCGTCAAATAAACGTATCACAAACAAATCGTTACATTGATATTTATCCAAATGTGAATGTAAATGGCGGTAGTAATGTGCGCTTTACTATTCCTGCTGCGGTTGGAGTGAGAAATCCTGCTGTTCCCTCTAATTCCGTTTATCGTGGCACGATTTATTCAACAGCCGATTTAGAACCTGTAAATTCTGCCCCAATCGCGTATACATCAAACGCAGTTGCAGCCGTTTTAGACACAGTGATATTGAACCCAAGTGTAATTGATGCATCAAACGTAAAGTACACCGTTCGATTTACCACAGGCGCTAATGGACGACTTTTGGGTAGTAGTCCAGCCGGACCAAGTACCATAGATATCGTATTCCCCACCGGAGCAACAACCGTTCCAGCATCCATGAATGCCGGCGATATTTTGATAAATAATCAAGCAGCCTCAGCAGTACAGGTTTTAACACCCGGAAGCACGAATGGACGAATCCGTATTTCTTTAGCTCAAAATCAAGTTATTGAGGGTAATGAAACGGTTACGGTTGTTATCAACGAAAATGCAGGTTTAGATAATGGAACCACTGCCGGAATCTATCGCGCACGAATTTCTACTTCGAGTGAATCTACCTTAAGTGCAAAGACCAATACGATGAGCTTATTAAACGAAAGTAGTTTAGAAGTTCCATCTTTAGCTGTATCACCACGCGCAATTAACTCGCCGGCAGCATTTACAGTGAAGATAAAACCCGGTTTTAATAATGATGTTGCGATTGGTGAATTTATCAACATTCGATTTCCAAATGAATCAACCGTACCGGGTGCAATATCTCGTTCCTATATCTTGGTAAATGGAAATCAACCTACACAAAATATTGTAGTTAATGGGAAAACGATCAGCATTCCCTCACCTATTGTATTGGCCGGTGAAACACAAGCAACCATTTCAATCAGTTCTTTAGCCGGGGTTTCAAATCCACCAACGGTAGCCTCTACCTGGCGAGTGTTTGTATCAACAACAAAAGAAACAACAGAGATAGCAAGCCCTACCTACTCTACCGAATTAGCAACAAGCACGATAACCTCCCCAACGGTTACTCTATCCAATAATGCGATTTCACAGGCAGCCAATTATACCATAAGTTTTAACACCGGAGCTCAAGGTGCATTGACTTCAGGAAGTAGTATAATTACCATTCGAATGCCCAATGGAACCGTTTATGGAACGTTATCTGCAACGGTGAATGGATTTGCATCCTCATCCGTTACGCGATCAGGAAATGATATTTTTGTTCAGGTTCCGGCTTCTGCGGTCATTGGAAGTAGTTCAGCGGTAAGTGTGATAATCTCCGGTTTAACGAATCCCTCTACAATTGGTAATTATCAGCTTTTAGCACGTACCAATGTGGAGAATACATTTGTGAATTCATCGTCGTATTCGTTGGCTTTACTTGCAGCTCCCATAACCATTCCTGCTGCACCTGTAATCAGTGCAGCTACCGATACGGTTAACATCAACTCTGCTTTTACTATTCCGATAACACTTGCAGCAGGTGGTGAGTTAGTAGCCAATACAGGAACAATCACCATTGAATTCCCTGAAGGAATTGAATTTCCAAACAGCATTCCTGCCGGTTCGATTACAATAAATGGCACATCGGTAACTTCTGCAAGTATCAACTTTGCACAACGACGCCTTGTGTTAACTACACCGGTAAATTTGGCGGCTGCTGTTCAACATTCAATTAGCATTTCGACCGATGCTTTGATAAAAAATCCGCCTCAACCGGGTGAATACTCATTGCGAGCAGCTACATCAGCGCAACCTCTCCTCACTTCAACATCAACGTTTACTATCGTTCCTTCTATCTTTACGCAAATTAGTCAGTTAGGACTCGAAGTAAGCCCAACAACTGCGGATACTCCTTTGCGTTGGACATGGACAATGGTAACCGGAAATCGTGGTGGTTTGATGCCCGGACGTGGAGAAATCAAATTAAACTTTGATAATGCCACCAATCTGAGCGGCGTAACTCGCTTTGATTTAACTGTAAATGGCGTTAATCCATTAGCCGTTCGAGATTCACTTACTTACTTGATAATTACCATTCCGGCAAGTTTAACCGTGAAAAATCAAACTTCGCTAACAATCGTATTAAATGAAGGTGCGAATGTTCAGATTCCTTCTGTAGTTGGAAAATTTGCTGCCATGAAAGCCAAAGGTGGTGACGAACCACGTGTTTCTGACTTAAATGAATATTCGGCTTCGAGTTCAAGTGAACCCACAGAAACTAAAATTCAATTAAATCCACTTCCGGTTGAGTTAGCTGATTTCACCGTTTCTATGATTGAGCATCGTTCTACAGGTGCTATTTCTGCCAAATTGGAATGGGTTACCCTCACAGAAAGCGAAAATTATGGCTTTAAAGTGGTTCGACGATTAAAATCAGAAAATGAAGATGTACAACTCGAAAAATCGAGCTTAACGTGGGATGAGTGTGGATTTTTAGCCGGCCAAGGTTATTCAACCGAACGTGTAACCTATTCATTTACTGATTCGGATTTAGCACAAGCCGGCATTTATGAATATCAATTAATTCAGATGGATTTTTCAGGAAAAACAACAACCTATGGTCCACTTGAATTTAACATGACCGCACCCATTAGTTTTGACTTATATCAAAATTATCCGAATCCGTTTAATCCTAGCACTACAATTCCATACAGTATTGCTCGAACCGGCAAAGTATCGATAAAAGTGTACGATATCTTGGGAAGATTAGTACAAACTCTTGTCAATCAAGAGGTTAATCCAGGTAGATATACTGCCGTTTTTAATGCGAGTCAGTTTGCAAGTGGTGTGTACTTAATTCAGATGCAAGCCGAGGGTAAAGTGTATCATAAGAAAATGTTGCTGTTGAAGTAACCTTTATCACCCTTTAAGCTTTCAAGATAATCCGTCTTTTACTGACGATTCATCCAAAAATGTTAGCTTAAAAAAGACTCACCGTGACCAAAACATGGTGAGTCTTTTTTTTTGGAAGGATGAGTCATTTCACAAAAATGTGTATCCTTATTCATGCGAACAACAGTCTTTATTCTTTTGCTTTTGGGGATACTTTTTAACGAATGGGTGTTTGTTTCGCTGTTTTCCTACGACGATTCCATTTCCAGAATGGATATCAAGTGGGCAATTAGGCTTACTCAATTGTGTTGTTTTTTGCTTGCACTGTTTGTTTATAAAGTTCGCAAGCAACTCGTTTGGCGAGAACGAGTTACGTCCGCATGGATTTTTAGCATTGCTGTACTAATCGGACTTTTTATAGCGGAATTTCTGGTGAGAATCTTTCATCCGACACCCGGAGGATTTCCAAAAGGCAGCTTATTATTTAAACCGGATTCTAGCTTAGAATAGCGTTTTGTACCCAACATACAAACTGATGTGGTTTGGGGTAATGAAGCACACGCTTGGATTGAGATTAATTCTGATGGATTTAGAGAACAAAACAAGCTTTCTGAATCAGATGTGTTTGTTTTTGGAGATTCATTTGTTTCTTCACTTGAAGTAGATGCCTATCAACGATTTACGGAACTTGCAGAAACTAACACTCACAAACGGTTTTACAATTTTGGAGTGAATGGATACGGACCTGTTCAATATGGATTATTAGCAGAACAGATCTTTCAAAAAACCAAACCACAACTTGCTGTATTTGTACTCTATGTGCGAAATGATGTGTATGATGCTTCCGGTGTTTTCGATTGGACTCATGGTTTAAAAAGACCCGTCATCAACGAAAACAAGATTGTTTTTCCGCAAAATCAACTTAATGAAGAAATTAAACTCAATCAAAAACGCTATTTATATCAGACCAAAATTCGTCCGGAAGATTCCCACTTGTACAATCTCATTCAACTTGTTCGTCAACGGTTTAATACCGAACAAAAATCTCTCTGGATACCACCTGAACTCGATTTAGCACGTATTGAGCGATCCGATACAATGAAAATCGCTTTGAATGCCACTCAGAAATCACTCCAACAATTGAAGCGCATTTTGGAAGCATATCAAATAACCACACATTTTTTTATAGCGCCCTCACACATTCAGGTTTACCCTCAGATTTGGGATTCCTATCTCAAGGAACATGACTTACCGAAACACGCATACGACTTATATCTCATCAACAGAGAAATAGCGCAACAACTTGATTCTTTAATGCTCCCGTTCACTGATTTAACCCCGCTATTTGTTGAAAAAGCCAAGAAATCAACCAAATCGCTGTATTTTGAACAAAATCACCACTGGACTCCTGAAGCTCACTTGATTGTAGCCGATGAACTTACACGCATCATCCATAACACATTTCCGAAATAAGCTTTCCATTGGGGTGGCGGTTTGGGGATTGATGATTCCTTTATTGGCCTCGTGGAAATACGGAGCTGCGCTTTTTCCCGACTCGGTAAATTATCTGCATGCTGCTCGAAGTTTGGCAGAAGTTGGTGATTGGTTACAATTTACAGGTGAAACATATGTTTCCTGGCCACCACTTTATGCAATCATCATCTACTTATTTTCAGGTTTTGGAGTAATTTCTTTCACCGCCTCTGCCCTTTGGATTAATCTGATTGCTAGTTCTGTAACGCTAGTTTGTGTGTTCCGATTGATGAGCAAAGAGGTACAAACTCAAACCGATGTGTGGTTGACCTTTTTCTTAGCGCTGGGTATGTGGCCTGTGCTCGATTTAAGCTCAGAAATCGTAAGCGAACCTCTCTTTATAGCGTTAACTACCGCAGGTTTTTATGCGGTAGCCGACCGGCGCTGGTTTATTTGGGGATTAATAGGGTTCAGTTTGGCTATGTTACAGCGATATATTGGTTTCATTTGGTGGTTTTATGTGGTGGTTTGGGGCTTTTTTGAATTACCTAAAAAAAACCGATGGAGCCTGATTAGTGCAATTAGTGTTTTTCCCTTGGGATTTTGGTTAGTGAGAAATCTTGCAGAAACAAACACGCTTACCGGTAATCGAAATGGTGACTTTATCCCTGTTTATGAGACTCTGCTTCAAGGATTTGACATTCTTTCCAAGTGGCTGTTACCTCATGCTTTACCTACTTGGTTTAGAATTGGATTCATCATGTTGGGCTTGCTCTTTCTGATGGGTTACTTAGTTACACACTATAAAAATCGAGTTGGAGTTCATGCATCTCTAATGGGACTTCTGTATTTCATAAGCATAATACTAACTTCCAGCTTTGGAGCAAGTGAGCCCATGAGTTTTAGGCTACTTGCACCACTTTATCCGCTATTTTTGGTTAGTTTTTGGCGAAGTTCACATCGTTTTTTCTCGCACATCATGCCTCATCGTCAGCTTGCTTTTAAATTGCTGATGGTTACAGTTGCGACCTATCAATTCGTGTTTTTGAGCCGATTAACCTATGATAAATGGCATCGAGGTGCCGGCGGCTTTTCCCGTGAAGAATGGGTGCATTCGGAAGGAATGAAGTTTGTAGAAGAGCAGTCTCACAATAGAACTCAGTGGATTTCAAATGCAGCGGATGGCATCTATGCACGAACAGAACGTTATGCGCGTATGAGTCCATTTCGCAACGAATTAGCTCAGATAGACTCACTTATCCCCAATGGAAGTTCACTTATTTGGTTTAATCTGATGAATCGGAAAACCCTTATACCATTAGACACCTTAGTGCGCCACTTACACTTAACGCATGATACCACCTTAAGCGACTCTGAAATTTGGATACGGGATAATTATTAATTGATTGGGCAACATTAAGCGGAATAACGGGTTCGAATGACTGTTATTTGGTATCTTTTTCTTGTAAAACATTAATATGGAGCGAAATATGAGGTTTATAACAAGTCTGTTTTTTTGCCTGATGTGGTTTAGTGCCACGGCACAAGTAACCGTAACATCAATTTCACCAGCATCTCAAACGACATCGGTTGGCCTTGATACACAACTAGAAATAACGTTTAGTGCTGTGATTGACTTAGAAATGGTTCTGAGCAATATGAATGAAAGTGTTTTAATATTTCCGGAAGATTCGGTTGAAATCACCAACATCGTTCATTCAGAGTCTAATAATCAATCTACTTTGGTTATTGATGTTGCCCTTAAAGCCAATACGGATTACACGGTGGTCGTGCTCGATGTACGCGATACTGCCGGTGCATTTCTTGATAAAATTTATACCAGCCGTTTTACCACGGCGTCAGCGTTTAATGGATTTACGTTAAGTGGGTATGCTGTGGAAAAGAATATTTTTCCAACTCAAAAAGTTGCCTCACAACAACAAGTACAAGCATTTTCACAGCCAACGGTAACCTGGTTTAAAACCAATAGAAGTGGGGTTCCGAGTCGTGAACAAGTAGCTGTTGAAGATTTAGACTTCACCTATAATTTGTTGTTACTTACAACCATACCACCCGACCTGTTTTCAGATGAAGACTCTACAGCTGAAGAAGAGGTGGGTCCTCGCAAACAACTAACAGAAGAAGAAGAGGATGAAGGTGGACCACCGGCAGGAATTTATACGGTAGGTCAATTTGAAACTAATGCCTCATTTAGTATCGAACACATAAAAAATGGAGACTATTATCTATCCGCGTATTTGTTTCATCATGTGTATGACGAATACGACGAAGTCTATTACTTTGAACCCTATGCCATTGGTTTGTATGAACCGGAAGGTGATTTTATACCGGGATTGATATCCGTTTCAGATCAAGATATCAGCGATTTGGAAGTTAGTATCCTTTCCTTGGATATGAGTTTTGACCCAATGACCTTCAATGATATTTATAGTGTAATTCAGACCTTACTAAGTGAACAGTTTGGGGAATACACCATTTTTGCAGCTTTTGCAGAAGATGCCGCATACGATGACGTGGATTTAGGAACTCAAAAAGTTACAAGTAATCCAACCATTCAAGAAGTAACGATGCCTTTAGGAAGTTCATTCAATTGGGTATTTGCCTTTTCTGTTCCAGATAGTGAATCCGTTTACTTAGGTGCATACACCCCTCTTGGATTTCTCTATTTTGAGGCAGAAGTGGATTCTGTAACAGCATCACGCTTCAATGAAATTGATGGTCTCCCAGCTTCAATCGCTATGAATAGTGATGAAGCTTTAGCTATTGCTATGAACAATGGTGGAACAACGTTTTTCTCTGGCATCCCTGAGATGGCAGAAATTAGAGTAAAATACATGTTGGGAACCGATAAGATTATATTTGTGGATGGTTCTGTAACCGAGGAGATTTTACCTTTTGAGGTTACCGGTCCAACTTGGGGCGTTTCATTCGATTATTACTACTATAACCCCATCGACGAGTCCTATGAGGATAAAAGTTGGTTTGTAGTTATTGATGTAACCTCGCAAAATGTGCTGTATTCAGGTGATATTCGTTCTGTTTCCAACGAGGTTCAACCCAAAATGGAATCCTTCCGGTTATCACAGAACTATCCGAATCCGTTTAATCCAAGCACTACTATAGCATTCAGTTTACCGACAGCCTCACCGGTTAAACTCTCAGTATTTAATGTGTTGGGACAGGAAGTGGCTGTTTTGGCTAACTCTCAATTTTCCCAAGGTGAGCACACCGTTACATTTGACGCAAGTTCACTTTCGAGTGGATTGTACTTTTATCGTATTGAAGCCGGTTCGTTTATGGCCACCAAATCCATGACTTTGATTAAATAAAAAAAGCCCGATTATTCGGGCTTTTTTTTACCAACTAAGTGTGAAACAAACATGAGATGCAGATGGAATCACATTGGGTTTCTCAACTTCCAACCGAGCCGAGATTACCGAAAGTTGTTCCAATTCGTTTTTGATTTCCCACGCCAAATGTTCAATTAACTCATAATGTTTACGTAAGCAAACGTGTTCTATACGTTTGGCTACATCCGTATAATCCAAGGCAAATTGAATAGCATCGGTTTGCATGGCCATTTGAGCATCATATTCCATTTCAAGGTGGATCGTGAGCGTTTGGGTGATTGATTTCTCCCAATCATGTACACCTACACGAACCGGAATTTGTAAACGATGAATGCTTAAGGTAGATTTCATCATTAGGGAGCGGAGACCAATTCTATTTTTTGAGAAATTAGACCTTTTTCATTTTCCATCAACGAGAATTCAAAAATGAGCTCGCGCGATGGTAAAAATGAGCTGTCGAAATGATGCTCAAATTGCGAAATATGACAAAAAATGGTTTTGTACGGTGAGTTTGGATTTCTGGAATCCGTTATCCACGTATTATCGCTAATGGTATTCATATAACGCATAAATCCGTATCCATCACTATGGGTAAAATCATAACATACACCGCGAACTCGTGAGCCTACTTTTCCCCATTCACCACCGTTTTCGATCGGTAACAAACCCGGAATAAGGTATCCTGACATAAAGGTATCAGCCTCATGTCGTAAAGATTCCGGTACGTTATCAAAACCAATGAGTTCAACTTTACATCCATTATCCTGCGCTAAACGAATGATAGGGATAAAACCTTCATCATTGGTCAATAAAAAAATCTGGTCTAGATGTTTCGATTGTTTGATGATATCGGCAGCCATTTCCAA
>CAZIQX010000063.1:0-13379 GCA_964541325.1 uncultured Chitinophagales bacterium
CCAATCGTCACGCCACAGCGGACCAAGTTCCTCAAATCCGAAATCAAACTATTGTGTAACAGGCATTTACATGTATGATTCAAGCGTTTTTGAGTGTATCAAAACCCTGAAACCATCACGACGTGGCGAATTAGAAATCACGGATGTGAATAACTTTTATATTCAAAAAGGTCAGATGGGATTTTCCATTTTTGAAGGATGGTGGACAGACGCAGGAACACATGAATCCTATCGTTTGGCCAATCAACTCGTAGCACAAAATCAATAAGATGCAAACAGAAGTCATTGTTTTGGGTGCAAATGGACAGCTCGGTTCTGAATGGCTCGAGGTTTTATCAGCAAAGAAGATTCATGCAAAAGGATTTTCTTCATCAGAACTTGATATAACCGATAGCCAAGCACTTAATTCTTGTATTGAGTTTGAAAAACCAACCTTAATTATCAATGCAGCAGCCTACACCAAGGTTGATAAAGCCGAAGACGATTGGAAATCAGCCTTTGAGGTAAATGGAAAAGCCGTTGCCTCGCTCGCAAAAATCTGTCGAGAAAAAAACATAAAACTCGTTCACTACTCAACGGATTACGTGTTTTCAGGAAATGAGCATGATGTTGAACGATTACCTTCAGGTTATGCTGAAAATCATCCACTTGCACCTCAAAATATGTATGGCGTCTCAAAATTGATGGGCGAATTATACATTCGTGAACAATTAGAAGATTATCTGATTATACGCGTTGCGTGGTTATGCGGAAAAAATGGAAACAATTTTATAAAAACTATGCTTCGTTTAGGTGCTGAAAGACCTGAATTGCAAGTTGTGAATGATCAGTTTGGCGCTCCGTCTTTTGTGGATAATGTGATTGAAAATACCATTCATTTGTTGAATGCCCAGGCAAAGGGAATATTTCATATAGCATCAAAGGGCTTAACGAACTGGTATGAATTTGCAAAAACTGCACTAGAAATGGCTGAACTTCCAACAAAAGTACATCCTATCAGTTCTGATAAATGGCCTTCACCGGTAAAACGCCCTGTATTTTCAAAATTAAGTACATCAAAACTTGAAAGTATCGATGGCATACAAACAGAACATTGGACCGAGGGATTAAAACGATTGGTAAATCACTTACGAAAGGTTAAAGGCTAAAGTCAGAAGGCGTAAAAAAACCGGAAGTATGAACTAAAATGCTGATGGGAATTGAAACGGAGAACTGGAAATGACTCAATCATGAATCATACATCAACTATCAAATTTTCCAAAACCCTGATTACTGATACAGAAGGTGCCACGAAGTACTTAGTGAGCCACTTTTACCTCTTAACCTATACAACTTATGCTAATACCTAAAACCTTGCGACTTAAACCTTTAAACATCTATACCTTTACAACTTTTCCTAACACTTAACACCTAAATACATGATTTTCGAAACAACCCCAATTCCCGGTGTAATAGTTATTAAACCAAAGGTATTTGGTGATTCACGCGGTTTTTTTTATGAATCTTTCCGCAAAGATATTGCCAAACAACATGGCATTGATGAGGATTTTGTTCAAGATAATTTTTCACGATCGGTACAAGGAACCCTTCGAGGATTGCATTATCAGATTCAGCAAGCACAAGCAAAATTAGTTAGCTGTGTTCGTGGTGCGGTTTTAGATGTTTGTGTTGATATTCGAAATGGGTCTCCAACCTTTGGAGAAACCTTTTCTATTGAATTGAGTGAGGAAAACCGAACCATGCTGTTTATTCCAAAAGGTCTGGCTCATGGTTTTTCCGTTTTATCAGAACAAGCAGATTTTTTTTATAAATGCAGTGATTATTATCTTCCGTCTGCCGAAAGAGGCGTACTTTGGAATGATGAAGCACTTGATATCGATTGGAAAGTAGAACATCCAATTCTATCAGAAAAAGACAAACATCATCCCAAACTGAGCGAAATTTTAACCAAAGACTTACCTATTTATAATGGCTAAACGCATTATTGTAACCGGAGGAGCCGGATTTATCGGTTCAAATCTGATTCTTCATCTTATCAACAAATACCCTGATTATCACATTGTAAACCTTGATAAACTCACCTATGCCTCGGATTTGAGCTTCTTGGATTCCGTGAAAGATAATCCTAACTACCGTTTTTCGCAGATTGATATCGTGGATAGAAAAGCCGTTCGCGAACTCATCCAAGATTTTCAACCTGATGGCATCATTCATTTAGCCGCTGAATCTCATGTGGATAATTCCATATCCGGACCCGAACCCTTTTTTTACTCCAACGTGATTGGTACGTTTAATCTCGTGGAAGAATTTCGTCAGCTTTGGTTGGAAAAAGGAAAGCCTGATCATTACCGTTTTCATCATGTATCAACCGATGAAGTGTATGGCACGCTCGGAGATGAAGGTTTTTTTACAGAAACCACTCCATATGCACCTAATTCACCCTATTCAGCTTCCAAAGCAGGCTCTGATTTTGTAATTCGATCTTACTTTCATACCTATCACATGAATGTGGTGGTAACAAATTGTTCGAATAATTACGGTCCACATCAACATGATGAAAAATTGATTCCAACGGTGATTCGTAAAGCTCTGAACCATCAACCTATTCCCGTTTATGGAAAAGGGGAGAATATTCGAGATTGGTTATTTGTACAGGATCATTGCCGGGCAATTGATGAAGTGTTTCACCGTGGGCGTTCAGGCGAACATTACAACGTTGGTGGGCATAACGAATGGAAAAATATTGATTTAGTTCGTTTACTTTGTCAGGTTTTGAACGAAGAGGTGGGTAAAGGACCAAACGGTGATTACACCAATTTAATTTCTTTTGTAACCGACCGTCCGGGACACGATATGCGCTATGCTATTGATCCTACCAAAATTGAAACTGAACTCGGTTGGCAAAATACACAGGATTTTATGGCTGACATCCGAACCACTGTTCAATGGTATGTAAAGAGATACGAAAAATAATCTCAAATTCGACTTAATAACATAAAAAAAGCCCGTTTTCATCAAACGGGCTTTTTTATTAAAAGAGATTGTGTGTTAATTCAACACTTCGTTGAGTGGTGTGTAATCGAAACCGAATGCTTCGGCAACATCTTTATACACAATGTGACCATTAACCACATTCACGCCAAGTGCCAATTCGCGGTTTTCTTTTGCTGCGCGTTCCCAACCTTTATTGGCTAACTCAATAGCATAAGGTAAAGTTGCGTTGGTTAAACCTTGAGTGGAAGTAAAAGGAACAGCGCCCGGCATGTTTGCAACACAGTAGTGAATAACACCATCAACAACATAAATAGGGTCTGCGTGGGTAGTTGGTTTGGTTGTTTCAAAACATCCACCTTGGTCAACGGCAACGTCAACAATAACAGCACCCGGTTTCATAAGGGATAACATGTCTTTGCGAATAAGTTTTGGAGCTTTTGCACCTGGAATCAGAACTGCGCCGATAACCAAATCCATGTGAGGTAAATATTCGCGAATAGCACCTTCAGATGAAGCAATGGTGGTTACATTTTTTGGCATCACATCATCTAAATAACGAAGACGACCTAAACTCAGATCCATAATCGTGACATTAGCGCCCATACCTGCCGCCATTTTAGCTGCATTGATACCTACAATACCGCCACCAAGAACCAACACATTAGCAGGTTTAACTCCGGGAATTCCACCTAATAAAACACCACGACCGCCTTGAGCTTTTTCGAGGTATTTTGCGCCTTCCTGCACCGACATGCGTCCGGCTACTTCACTCATAGGAATTAATAAAGGAAGTGATCGGTCAGATTTTTCAACCGTTTCGTAAGCGATAGCCACCGATTTTGACTTCATGATGGCTTTGGTTAATTCTTCACTCGCAGCAAAGTGGAAATAGGTAAATAAAACTTGACCTTCGCGGATTTTATTATACTCAACCGCAATAGGTTCTTTTACTTTCATAATCATTTCGGCACGTTTCCAAACCTCATCGGCAGTGGAAATAATTTCAGCACCAACAGCAGCGTACATTTCGTTGGTAAAGCCACTATTATCGCCCGCATTGGTTTCAATAATGACTTTGTGGCCGTGTTTTTTTAATTCTAGAGCGCCTGCCGGAGTTAAAGCAACTCGGTTTTCCTGAGGCTTAATTTCTTTTGGAACACCAATAAGCATGAATGCTAATCCTTGTTTTTGAATAAAATTCGTGTTTGTGTGGAACCGCTTTTAAAGCGAGGCAAAAATACGGAATTCTTTGCGATTCCCTGATATCTTCGAGATACCCCAATGATTATAAATTGCCTTGTCGTTTTAAATCAACTACTTGTTCAGCAGTTCTTGCCCCTTGTTTAACGGCTGATTCTAAATCGTTTGAACTTACTCCTGAACGGCTTAGGTACATCAATTTATCGGCATTAACATTCGTTAAAAGTTCTTGAGCACGTTTAGCGAAACTTAAGTTAATCGTTGATTTACTCAGGTCGAGAAGTTGCTGTGGGGTGATATCCGAAAATAATTCCTTGTAATTCTTTATAAACTGAGGTGAGATGCTAAATCTGGAAAAACTTAGTATCTGTTCTGTTGTAATTGATGGGATCAACCTTTTAGAAGTCTCAATCAACTCCAGTCTAACTCCATATTTTGTAAGTCCAATGAGTTCATCAGGTTTGATTTCCGGAATGAGTTTATGCACTTTTTCGGCATAATCAGGTCGAACGCCATATTTAGAAAACTCAATAATCGTTTTGTTGGGAATGCTTGGAAAGATAGATTTCATTTCACTGATATAACCCGGACGTACGCCATACTTCGAAAAATCAATAATTTGATCTGCACTGATATCAGGATAGGATTTAACGACTTCAGCCACGTAAGACGCTCGAACGCCATATTTTGCAAAATCAATAATTTCGTCAGTAGTTAGTGCCGGAAAGTAGGCTTTAAAATCCGAAACGGTTGAAGCTCGCACTCCGTATTTACTAAAATCTACAATTTCATCGGTGTCAATGCCGGGAAATGCTTTTTTATAATCGCCTACGGCTGAAGGACGCACACCATATTTTTGAAATTCAACCAAATCGTCCACATCAGCCTCTGGGAAATACGTTGACATTTCATCGATATACGTTTTGGTTGCTCCATATTTTCTTAGTTCGCCAATATCATCCAAATCAAAATCAGGGTAGGTTTCATGAATGCTTAAAATGAATTCTTTGGATGAACCATATTTAACCGCATTATACAAATCGTCTTCATCAGCATCGGGAAAAGCCGCTAAAACTTCATCGATATCATGTTGATTCCAGTTAAAATGTGTGGTTAATCTGGATAAATTGTTGTTGTCAAGATTTGTTGTTGATGGAATGGGTGGCACTGGTGGTACAGGTGCAACATTTATTGATGGATTGGCAGCCGCTGCATTTGGAGCAAATTCCTTAGGTGATTGATCTCCTCCAAATAACTTTGTAACAGAACCGGTAATATTTTCATAAGCCGATTGGCTAATTGAACTCAAGAAATTGGATTCATTCCAAACTAGAAAAACAATAAACATGGAAAGAACGGCATAGGTAATTTTTCCTTTTATTCCGGTTTTTTGTTTTTCTCTGGTTGATGATACCGGAGGTTGCACAGGATTCGACTCAAAACCAGAAAACTCAGATTGTGCTGTGGATTCATCAAAAGGTGACACTTTTTTATTCATATGCAAGTAAGACAGAGAGGTGAGCAATTCTTCGAGCAAGACGAACTCAGCAAAATTAAGTTTCAAGATTGTGGAACTTAAATAAATATCGTTTTATCACTTTTTTTGAAACCCATCTTAAACACCGTGCGTAGGGTGTTTTCACACATGCCCAAAAAACGATAGCGCACTATGAAAACGAACATTGTCAAACAATCACTTACAGCAGCAGCTTTATTTGCCACATTTTCCGTATTGAGTACGAGTTGTGGAGAAGAGACCCAATCAAAAGATAAACCTAAAAATGATTCGCTTGCTACCGTTCCAGTTGAAGTAGCTACCATTACTGTGGGGGATATTTCTGCTTATTACTCAACTACTGCGACGTTACAGGCGGAATTCGAATCGTCCGTAGTAGCTAATTTAGGCGGATTGGTTGAACAACTTTTTGTGGAAGAGGGCGACAAAGTAAAGGCAGGTCAACTTTTGGCAAAATTAGATGATCGTCAATACAAATTGGAAGTAGATCGTGCTGATGCATCCTTAAAGCGCCTAGAAAATGATTACAAAAGAAACAAAGAGTTATTTGATAAAGGATTAATCAGCAGTGAAACCTATGATAATGCTCGATTTAATTTTGAACAACAAAAAGCCAGTTTGGAATTAGCCAAACTCAATCTAACCTACACAAAAATTGTTGCTCCGATTGATGGAATTATATCAGAACGAATGATTAAGCCGGGCAACATGATCAATACCAATACGCCCATTTTCCGAATTACCGATTTTGATCCATTACATGCAATCGTTTACGTTCCCGAGCATGAGCTACATAAAATTCAACCCGATCAACAAGTTGAGTTATTGGTAGATGCCTATCCGGATGACCGATTTAAAGGCTCCGTGTTGAGAATCAGCCCAACTGTTGATCCTCAAACAGGAACGTTCAAAGTTACAATCATGGTAAAAGATGATACAGAGCGATTAAAACCGGGGATGTTTGCTCGAATTAAAATTGAACATGCTAAACACAGAGGCACGTTACTGGTTAGCAAACAAGCTGTTACCTTAGAAGACGGAAACGAAAGTTTATTTGTAATTCGTAACGGTCAGTCGTTTAAAGTACCTGTAAAAACCGGATTTGTTAACGGAACAAAAATCGAGTTAGCCTTTGCACAGGAATTAGCCGTAGGAGATACCGTAGTAACTATTGGCCAAAATAGTTTAAAAGACAGCGCAAAAGTGCAAATAATTAGCATGAAATAATATTATTCCGTTAAACGGATACTTTTTAACAGCTTAGGGTTTATTTATGAAAATCATCCAACTATCCATTAATCGGAAAGTCACGATTAGTATGTTCACGGTTGCCATTCTTTTATTTGGAATGGTTTCCCTATCGCGACTCAAAATCAATCTGTTACCCGATTTATCGTATCCAACGTTAACTATTCGAACAGAATTTCAAAATGCGGCTCCGGCAGAAGTTGAAAATTTGGTAACGAAACCCATTGAGGAGATTGTTGGAGTTGTAAAAAACGTGAAGCAAGTTCGCTCAATTTCGCGGGCGGGTCAGTCGGATGTTACACTAGAGTTTTCGTGGGGAACAAACATTGAATATGCAGGCCAAGAAGTTCGCGAAAAGTTAGATGCCTTACAGCTGCCTTTGGAAGTTAAACGTCCGATTTTGTTACGTTTTGACCCAACCTTAGATCCTGTTATGCGCTATGCTTTATCCATAAAAACAGATCAGGAAGAGAAAGAGGGTACTATTTCTTTCGCCTCTGCTGATGAAACCGACGACGTTGTTAATCAATTAAAAGCATTGCGTCGTTTAGCGGATGAGCAAATCAAAAAAGAGTTGGAATCAGCGGATGGGGTTGCATCAGTTAAAATATCAGGTGGTTTTGAAGATGAGATTCAAGTTGCTGTTGATGAACGGCGTCTTGCGGTGTTTAATATCAGCATGGCCCAATTGGTGCAAACCTTACAACAAGAAAATATCAATTTATCGGGTGGACGTCTGATTGAAGGGTCTCAGCAACTCTTGGTTCGAACATTAAATCAATTTACCTCAATGGAGGAAATTAAAGAATTGGTGGTAGATAATAAAAATGGTCGCCCCATTTACGTTCGAGATGTAGCTGATGTTAGTCAATCTTACAAAGAACGAGAAGCGATTACTCGTTTAAATGGTGACGAGGCCGTTGAAATTGCAATCTATAAGGAGGGTGATGCTAATACGGTATCAGTTGCTGAAGTCGTGAAGCTACGATTGGAACGTATAAAGAAAGACTTGCCTAAAAATGTAGAACTCATCAATGTGTACGACCAATCGACATTTATTTCTCAAGCTGTTGATGAAGTAGTGAATGCAGGATTGGTGGGTGGATTGTTGGCCATAGTGATTTTATACATATTCCTACGTGACTTCTGGAGTACAATCATCATTTCGATGTCTATTCCGGTTTCGGTTATTGCCACTTTTAATTTGATGTATGGATATGATATCTCTATGAATATCATGAGTTTGGGAGGTATTGCATTAGGAATTGGATTATTAGTGGATAACTCCATCGTAGTTTTAGAAAGTATTTCTAAATACAAGGAAAAAGGCTTAAATGCACGCGATGCAGCTTTAAAAGGGGCTTCAGATGTAGGAACAGCAGTTATAGCATCCACACTAACAACGGTTGCCGTGTTTTTTCCATTGGTTTTTGTGGAAGGAGTGGCCGGACAATTATTTAAAGATCAAGCTTTAACCGTTACGTTTTCTCTATTAGCATCTCTGTTTGTGGCAATAACCTTGATCCCAATGTTGGCTTCATCACAACGATCTAAAGAAATTCCAATGGGTTCACAACGAAGAATTCCAAAAACTCGATTTGGAAAATGGATGCAAACAGCTCGAATTTTTGTGTTTATCACCATTCCAGAAAAAATATTCTTTGTCATTGTTTGGATTCTGCGAAAAGTAGGTGTGGCAATCTTATGGGTGATAAGTCCTGCTTTGAATGTTATTGAACGTTCTTACCAAGCTATTGAAAATTATTATCCAAAGGTAATTTATACCGTTTTAAAGAATAGATTTATTGTTGTTTTTACAGCGTTTATACTATTTATTTGTAGCTTATTTTTAGTGCCTCAACTGGGAGTGGAATTGATTCCATCATTATCACAAGGGGAGTTTACCATTGAATTTAAATTACCTCCGGGTACTCCAATTGCTCGCACGGATGAAGCCATTCGAATGATTCAAGCATCCGCAAAAGGAGTGGATGACATAAAAAGCACGTTTGCTGTTTCAGGTTCCGGTAATCGAATGGATGCTAATCCTAATGAGGGCGGTGAAAATTGGGGAGAAATGAGCGTTGTGCTAACTTCTGGAGCCAAACAAGTAGATGAAGAAAATGCGATGGATGTACTGCGTGCTGATTTAAGTACCATTCCAGGCTTACAATATAAATTTTCGCGTCCGGCTTTGTTTTCATTTTCAACTCCGGTTGAAGTTCAAATTATGGGTTATCAACTTGACGACTTAAAAAAAGTAGCTGACCAACTTGCTCAAAAGATGAATCAATCCGAACGATTTACGGATGTTAAATCAACCATGGAAGTAGGGCAACCAGAGATTCAGATTGTATTTGACCGCGCAAAAATTGCCGGATTAGGATTAAGTACTTCTCAGATTGCTAACGATGTGGTGAGTAAAGTCCGTGGCGATGTTGCAACGCGGTATTCCTATCGTGATAGAAAAATTGATGTATTGGTTCGCACTCGTGAAGAAGACCGCGAAACTGTAGATGAAATCAGAAATTTTATAATTAACCCAACGGCGGAAAAACCAATTCCCTTATCCGCAGTAGCAACTATTCATGTAACCAATGGCCCCGGAGAAATTCGCCGTATTGGTCAACAACGAGTGGCTTTGGTTACTGCTAATCTTGGTTTTGGAGATTTAGGTTCTGCAGCAGAAGAAATCAAGGCATTAACGAAAGATGTGATTATCCCTAACGGGGTTTATATCAAACAAGGTGGTCAAAATGACGAAATGCAAGCCTCATTTAACTCATTGATGTTCGCCTTAACACTTGCCGTTTTCTTGGTGTATTTAGTTATGGCATCACAATTTGAATCATTGATGCATCCGTTTGTGATTTTATTCACCATTCCTTTAGCCTTAATCGGAGCAATTTTAGCGTTATGGGTTACAGGTTCTACAGTAAGTGTAGTGGTGTTTATTGGATTAATTTTGTTAGCCGGTATCGTGGTTAACAATGCAATCGTTCTCATTGATTGTATTAATCAATACAGACGAGAGGGCATGGAAAAGATGGATGCCATTGCTCAAGCAGGAAAAACCCGATTACGCCCAATTTTGATAACCACCTTAACCACTGTTCTTGGTCTGCTTCCTTTATCACTTGGAATCGGGGAAGGGGCAGAAATTCGAGCTCCCATGGGAATTACAGTGATTGGGGGTTTAAGTATTTCAACCTTGCTTACGTTGTTGGTGATTCCGGCCATGTACATGATAATGGATCGGAAAGATTTTAGTAAACAAGCGACTGAAATGGAGGAAATGGCATGAAATTAGCTGATTACTCCATCCGAAAGCCGGTTACAACCATGATGGTTTTTATCAGCATGGTGTTAATTGGTGGCATTGCATCCCGACAACTTCCATTAGAGTATTTTCCGGATATCAGTTTTCCGGGAGCGTATATTGAAATTCCTTACCCGAATTCGAGTCCAAGTGAAGTTGAGCAGTTAATCACTCGACCGGTTGAAGAAGCTTTGGCAACCATTCCGGGAATTCGTCAGATTAGCTCCGAGTCTGATCAAAACAGAGCTGGTATTTTCGTTCGTTTTGATATGGGAGTGGATTTGAACATGAAATCCATCGAAATCCAAGAAAAGATAGATGGAGTAAGAAATGTGTTACCTGACGATCTAGAGCGTTTTTATGTGCGAAAATTTTCAGCACAAGATGAACCTATGCTCAATTTGCGTATTTCGAGTGATCGGGATTTATCGAATGCTTATGATGTATTATTTCGAAATTTAAAACAACGCTTGGAACGTATTGAGGGGGTTTCAAAAGTAGAACTATACGGTGTAGAGAAAAAGCAAATTCGAATTGATTTACTCTCAGAACGTATCGATCAATACAATGTTTATGTGAATGAATTGGTACGAAAACTCAGAAGTGAGAATTTTTCGGTATCAGCAGGAAAAGCATTGTTAAATGATAAACGGTATCTGGTGCGTCCTTTGGGCGAATTTACTTCCGTAGAAGAAATTCAGGAAGTCGTAATCGGAGCTAATAATCTGCGAATTAAAGATGTGGCAGAAGTTAGTTATGCACTTCCTGTTGTTGATTATGGCCGCCATTTGGATATGAAATATGCGGTTGGTTTGGATGTGTACAAAGAATCAGGCGCCAATACAGTTGAAGCTGTTTCCCGAGTAAAAAAGGAATTAGATGAAATTCGCGAAGTTCCTGAAATGAGAGGTATAGCTATTTATGAAATGAACAATCAAGCTGAAGGAATTGTGTCATCATTGCGCGATTTGTTGAATTCAGGCATGATTGGAGCAGTACTATCTGTTTTTGTCTTGTTCATTTTTCTTCGGTCGATTAGTACCACATTAATTGTAGCTTTGGCCGTACCATTTTCCTTAATGGTAACCTTAGGTATGATGCATTTTTTGGGCTATACACTCAATATTTTAAGTATGATGGGATTGATGCTTGCCGTTGGGATGCTTGTAGATAATGCCGTAGTTGTAACCGAAAATATTCACCGTCATCAATTAATGAGCGAAAATAAACTCGCTGCAACTATTAAAGCCGTTAAAGAAGTTGGAATTGCAGTAACAGCCGGAACGTTGACATCCGTGATTGTTTTTCTGCCCAATATTATCAATCAAGGGGATATGGTTGCTGTTTACCTCGAGCATGTTTCTGTTTCTATCATCATATCACTGGTTGCTTCCTTAGTGATTTCTCTAACGGTAATTCCGTTGTTGAGTACGCGATTTGGCATCAAAAAAACGGGTCAAGAGGAAAGTGCCTTTTTTCTGAAAATGGCTGATTGGTACTCTCGAAGCTTAGGTTGGCTTACCGATCATCGATATACCTCTGTTGGAATTTTACTACTGATTGTGATTACAGCTGCATTGCCGGCAAAAATGATGAATGTAAATATGTTCGATAACGAGGAGGGACGAACCATTCGATTGTTCTATAACCTTAACGGAACCTATGTATTAGATAAAGTGAAGGAATCGGTTCTGGAAACAGAACAATTTCTCTACAAGAATAAAGAAGAGTTAGATATTGAATCCGTTTATTCCTATTACACTCCTAACTTTGCAGTATCGACCATAACTTTATATGAGGATGATAAAGCCACAAAAGATGTGGAAGAGATTAAACGCGCTATTCGAGAGGGTATGCCAAAACTTGCTATCGCCAATCCTGTTTTTGATTGGCGTTCCATGACCGGACAAGAACAAATGCGAGTACACGTGATTGGAGAATCAAGCGAAGTTCTGGAAGAATTGGCTGATGAGGCCATCCGCCGATTAAAAACGATTAAAGGTTTAGTGGATGTTCGCTCAGAAGCAGAAACTGGTAGCGAAGAAGTGCGATTAATTGTTGATCGCGAAAAAGCCAAGTCCTATGGGTTAAATACGCAACAAGTGGCTTCAATGGTTTCAGCCGGAATGCGTGGACAAAGCATGAAAAAAATCCGAATGGAATTCACCGAAGTTGATGTGATTGTGTCGTTTCAGGAAACGGATAGGCAGTCTTTGGAAGACCTTCGAAAAATGACCTTACCCATTGCCGGAAAAGAACCTATTCGTTTAGCCGGTTTGACTGAATTCCAAACGGGTAGTGGTCCTCAACGTATTGTGCGAGAGAATAGACAAACATCGCTGGCAATAATGGCCAATTTAGATGGCGTTTCTCGTGAGAAAGTTCAGGAAAGTATTCAGCAAGTAATGAATCAAATTGTGTATCCAAGTGGATATGGCTGGAGTTATGGTCGAAGCTTTCAGAACGATCAGGAAGCCATGAACTCCATGTTATTTAACATGATGCTCGCCTTGGTTCTGATTTATATTGTTATGGCTGCATTATTTGAATCACTTATTTATCCGGCTAGTATCATAACTTCGATTTTGTTTGCTGTAATTGGAGTTTTTTGGTTTTTCTGGATTACAGGAACCTCTTTTTCACTAATGGCAATGATTGGAATTCTAATTTTGATGGGAGTTGTGGTAAATAATGGTATCGTTTTGATAGATCATATCAATCAACTTCGAAATGAAGGATATGACCGCAGAACTGCTATTGTTGAATCAGGAAGAAACCGCTTACGCCCCATATTAATGACCGTTGGAACCACCGTCTTAGGATTGATTCCATTGTGTTTAGGTACCACGCAAATTGGTGGTGACGGTCCTCCGTATTTTCCGATGGCACGAGCTATTGTCGGCGGATTATTATTCTCAACATTCATCACCTTACTCATTTTACCCACTATTTATATTCTTTTAGATGAATTGCGCATATGGAGTTCCCGAATTGTGAATTATGCACTGAATAGATAACAGGTCGTAGAATTCTGCAACTTTATCTCATAAAAACTTCATATAACTATCCTAATACCTAATACCTAATACCTAACAACTTACA
>CAZIQX010000063.1:13389-15269 GCA_964541325.1 uncultured Chitinophagales bacterium
TCTACGGCTATGGGATTTGCCCTCAGCGTTCAAATTTCTGCCTTAAGTTGGATTCTTAGTACCAAATACGGTTTGGATATACATGATGTAGGACTGGTTTGGGCAGCCGGACCTATTGCAGGTATTATAGGTCAAGTTACTATTGGATTAATTTCTGATAAAGTTTGGTTTTGGGGTGGAAGACGTCGTCCCTTCATCTTAATCGGTGGTTTTCTGGCAGCGTTGATGTTACTAGCTCTCCCCAATATTGATATCATTTCTGAAGCCATGGGAATCGAGGGCATTTTGGGAGTTGCTATTACCGTTGCGCTCACACTTGATTTGGCAATAAATGTGAGTTTTAACCCAACTCGTTCAATTATCGCAGATGTTACAGATGAGGAAAACAGAACTCGTGGTTATACATGGATGCAAACCATTTCAGGAACTTTTGGAGTACTTGCTTATGGTGTTGGAGCAATTTTTGGAAATTTTGTCCTTATCTATTTTGGTGCGTTTTTAGTGTTTTTCTTTTCTGTAATTCCCAGCTTTTTCATTGAAGAACCGAAAAGTTTACAATCAGATGAAGAACAAGCACAACAGACTGACAGCTCAACCTGGGAAATTCTATGGACAATCAAACCTCTTTGGGGATTTTTGATATATGCCATTTATGCCATGTATGCACGTCTTACCGGTTTTCATGACTTCGACCTTTATGTAAATTGGTTTGCCGGAGTGCTGAGTATTGTTTTGATTGCATACACGATTTTTAAGAAAACGGATCACTTGGATGAAGAAGAAAAAGGCTTAGAAGGGTTCCGGAAAATTTTAGCAGCTCATTCGTTTACCTGGATTGGTGTTCAAACTATGTTTGTTTACATGTTTGCCTACTTACAATACAATTTTACTGCTCTGAACGACAAAGAGTTAGGTCAGATAATATCCTGGAGTTTTTTAGTGTTTAATGCGGTAGCAGCGGTTCTTCCTGCTTTGGTTTTAGAACCCTTAACTCGAGCTATTGGCAAAGTAAAAACGCATTATATTTCGATTGGAATCATGGCATTGGCTTACTTAACCATGTATTTTATCCATTTTTCACCTTGGGTAGTTTATGTGTTGATGGCTGTTGCAGGTTTTGGATGGGCGGCAACGGTTTCACTTCCATTTGCAATTATGTCGGAGAAAGTGTCAAAATCCAAAATGGGCTTGTATATGGGTTTATTCAATCTTTCTGTGGTGTTACCACAATTAGTTGCTAGTTTAGGTATCGGCGAGTTTATCTCATTGGCAACCGATAAAAATGTGATTTTTCTGATTTGCTCGGCCACTGTTGCTTTCTCAGCTATAAGTTGGATGTTCGTTAAAGAACCAAAAACTACAGAATCGACCGGTAATCCGATTATCCCTGCCGGACACTAAATTTAAAAATGCTCTGAATGGAGCATTTTTTTTAGATATACACAGTTCAAGGATTAAAATATTCGCAAATAAATGCATTAGTCTTTAAGAGTAAGTAATTTTCGCATCAACCTATAGACCCTGTTCACATGGAAAACAAACGCGTTAAAGTAGCTATCATCGACATGTACGATAATACCCCAAATCAGGGGATGCGATGCATTAAACAGTTATTAACCGATGGATTGCAGGACGCGTCAGTTGATTTTGACTATCAGGTTTTTGAATTGCGCTACAAGAACGAAATCCCAACAATCGACGATTATGATATTTTCATTTCAACAGGTGGCCCCGGGAGTCCTCTTGCAGGTGAGGGCACTGAATGGGAAGCAAAATATAAACATTGGTTGGATACGGTTTACATATGGAATAACACTCAGGTATCAAAAAAATCAGTTTTATTGATTTGTTATTCGTTTCAATTGATGGCACACCTATTT
>CAZIQX010000064.1:0-663 GCA_964541325.1 uncultured Chitinophagales bacterium
GGCCTATTATTTTTTACTAAAATCAAATCGGCTTCCGTTCCTTGATGTGTTCGGTAAAAATAGGTTTCAAATTCATCATCTAAAACCTGATGAATTTGCTCAATTACAAATCCTTCCCAAGACCCCCCGGCTAATGGATGTCCCAATAAGTCATTAAAAGTAGCCATCCCTGCAAGAGCATGTAACAACCCTGAATCACGAATAAAAACTTTAGGGCTTTTCACCAAACGTTTGCCAATATTGGTGTAATAGGGCTGAAGACTACGAATTAAAAAGGCACTTTCGAGATACTCCAGATAACGTACAACCGTATCGGCTGAAGTACCAATCGAGCGCGAGAGTGCTTCTCTATTCAGTAGTTGCCCCTGCTGATGCATCAACATAGAAACGAAAGGGCGAAGTTTATCCAATTGGGTTTGCAAACCTAAAAGGGGCAATTCTCTTTCCAGATAGGTTCGGATAAAATCCATCCGCCAACGCATACTTACTTTCTCTTTTTTTGTAAGTAATGCATCCGGAAAGCCTCCGTTAAGCCATAATTGATTTATAGAAACGGCATCTTTTACTTCTAACCAATGCAAAGGAGCCAATTCCTCAAACACAATTCGCCCTGCCAAAGACTCCGAACCTTCCTGCAATAAACCCGGTGATGCAGATCCCGTG
>CAZIQX010000064.1:673-3520 GCA_964541325.1 uncultured Chitinophagales bacterium
TACCACCAAGCGATGAGCATTTTGCTCAAAAAAAAGTTCCGGTTCCTGCAATTTTGCCAAATCCCTTGGCGACTCCAAATCGAGGTAAACAGCATCACCGTGCTCTTCTGCAATGGTTTTTACAAGTGTCGTTTTTCCACATTGCCGTGGACCAAGTACACATACGGCGGGAAAATCTTCGAGTAATTCTCGAATTAAAGCTCCACGAAAGCGTTTTATACTCATATTTTAATCGTTAGAGTTCCATGAAAATCCAAGATAGCATACGGGATTTTCATGGAAGAAAATAAAAAATAATTTACTAATAGCAATAAATACTACATTCACTTAATGTTTCATAATAAATCATGTTATTACAATAAATTATGAAAATTATATGTCGTTAGAGTTCCATGAAAATCCAAGATGACATACGGGATTTTCATGGAAGATTACACTTTTATCTACTTCAAATGTAGCATTCTGTGTGCTACAACTTAACTTCTCTCCACTCGCCCGGCTGCAAATCAAAAACAGTCCAATTTCCAATTTGTACCCGAATTAAACGAAGTGTTGGAAAACCAATGGCTGCAGTCATTCTTCGAACTTGACGATTTCTGCCTTCTTTTATGGTGAGTTCTATCCAAGAGTCGGGTACGGTTTTGCGCACACGTATTGGCGGGTTTCTTTCCCAAATTGTTGAGACATCAACCAGTTTAGCTTCTGCCGGTTTCGACATTCCATCATTTAGCTGCACTCCATTTCTCAGTTTTTCCAAAGCTTCTTGCGTTGGAATGCCTTCTACTTGCACCCAATATGTTTTGGCAAGTTTTTCTTTGGGGTCAGCAATTTGATGTTGTAGTTGTCCGTCATTGGTGAGCAGCATCAAACCTTCACTATCAAAATCGAGACGACCGGCAGGATACACATCTTTCACCGGAATAAAATCCGCCAAAGTTAATTTTCCCTTGACTTCCGAAAACTGACTCATGACCTGAAATGGTTTGTTAAATAAAATAAGCCGCGTTTTTTGAGGTTTTGGTCGCTTCATGTTCATCGTTTTTTGAAATAAACCATCGTACAGCCCGGCCCGCCCGTTTCCCAACTTGCGTCTTCCATCTTTGCCACTCTCGGGTCAGATTTTAACCGGTCTCTGATGTAAGCCCGAAGTGCACCTGTACCTTTTCCATGAATAATTTCAATTTCTGATAACCCACTAAAGTGAGCTTTATCCACAAAAGGAATCAATTCACTATCCACTTCTTCCACACGTTTACCACGAATATCTAACCGAAAACTCGTTGCCCGTAAATCGGGTGCTTCTTCGGGAGATTGTACTACAACAATTGGTTCGTTTTTTTTCTTTTTGGGCTCTTTGGGTTTTACAGTTTTTTGTAAATCACCCAACTTTGCCACTACGCGTAAACCATTCACATCAACAGTGGCACGTTTTCCTTGTAGTTCTACAAGCTGCCCCACACTACCACTTGATGCAATCGCTACATAATCGCCTACTGATGGTGTTTCAAATGCCACGGGTGCCGTTTGCTCTGCGGATTGTTTAACGCGCTTGGTGATGTCTTTTTTTAGTGATTCTATACCAGATCGAACCGCCTTAATCGTTTCTTTATCTGCTTGATTTTTCCTGATTTCCTCAACCAATCGTTCTACTTTTTTATTCGCCTCAGAAATTATGGCACGGGCTTCCTGAACAGCTTCGAGTTTAAGTTGCTCACGCTGTTCACGAATTGTTTTATTTCGCTCATCAAATTCTTGTTTTAATTTGGATACTTCTGCTTCTTTGAGAGCCAAGGAATCACGTATTTCCCGAACAGTTTGGTGTTCTCGCTCCAAATCATTGATTAAAAGCTCCATGGTGTCCGTTTTCTTACCTAACAAGTGTCGTGCACGCTGAATTAAAGGCAGAGATAAATTAAGACGACCAGCTATTTCAAAAGCATAAGAGCTACCCGGAATTCCTTTTTGAAAACGATACGTTGGTTGAAGCGCCATTTGGTCAAATTCCATTGAACCATTTACAGCATTGGGATGATCGTGAGCAAATACTTTTAAACGGCCGTGATGCGTGGTTACCAAAATAGTGGCGTTACGTTCCATTAATCGCTCAAAAAATGCCTGATACAAAGAACTGCCTTCATCAGGGTCGGTTCCAGCACCGGCTTCATCAACCAAAACCAATGGGGTTGATGTTAACTGAGCTTCTGTTTCTCGAATCCAAACCAATCGAGATGAAAAGGTACTTAAATCATTTTCAACGGATTGATCATCGCCTAAATCGATAAACAAGCCATCAAATACAGGTAACACTAAGGGTTCTTTTGCGGGGATTGCAAAACCGGTTTGAGTCATTAATGCACAAAGGCCTATCGTTTTCATGGCAACCGATTTGCCTCCGGCATTTGGGCCCGTAATCATTAAAAGCGATTCTCCGGGTGTTAAATCAACCGAGAGAGGAACGACTGCTGTTTTTCTCCAATCATGCTTGAGCAGTAAATTCGGATTTCGGGCTTCATCCAACTTAATTTCCCTACTTTTTGAAATGTGAGCAATTGTTCCACTATAATTATTGGAAAGCCGAGCTTTTGCCTGCCAGATATCTGCCTGAGCTAACAATAGTAAGTTGTTATCAATATCAACTACATAAGGCCGCAATTTGGTGGTAATTTCACGCAAAATACGTTCAATTTCACGTGTTTCTTCCGCTTCCAACTGACGAATATCGTTATTCAAGTGCAGGGTTTCAGCCGGTTCGAAATACACGGTTTGTCCGGTTGATGAAACATCGTGCACAAAACCCGGAAACTGACGTTTATACTCCGCTTTCATTGGAATCACCATGCGCCCGCT
>CAZIQX010000064.1:3530-14879 GCA_964541325.1 uncultured Chitinophagales bacterium
AGCTTGTCTCAAAAACCGTTGCAAACTTGCTCGAATTTGGCTGCGTTTTGCATTTAACGAACTTCTAATTTTCCGCAGTTCGGGGCTTGCTGAATCTTTTACTTCTCCTTGTTCATCAATTGCATTAAAAATTACCTCTTCCACCTGCTTGAGCACAACTAAACGCTCCTGTATGGAAACAGTTAGAGGCATCAAGTCTTTTCGACGCTCTAAAAACAAGCGTAATTTTCTGCATGTGGCACAGGTTTGAGCTATAGCCCATAAATCTTTGGGAGAAACAATAGCATCAATAATAGAAGCTCGTTGAATGGCTGGGCGTATATCGGGCAGATTGTCAATCGGTAAGGCATCATCCACTTGAAGCAAACTCATCCATTCACGCGTGAGAGACAACATAAACTCGATTTGCACAGGATGAATTTCGGGCACTTGACCATGTAGTTCTTCAGCGCCGTATATCGTTCGGGTGTATGAAATCGCCCGATCCATAATCAGGTGAAATCCAAGTTTTTCAAAAGCGTTTTCGGGATAAAAATGCACGATACCGATTTTTAGTTGAGGTTAAAAATACCATTTTGCGCACTTGTAACCGATTATGTTTGTAAAACAATTCCTTTAGAAGAAGCATTGGGGATAATCTGTCCACCACTTTATTCAAAATGAGTTTTTTTATCAGTTACTTATCTAATTTTTGTATCAACGTATGATTTATTTCAAATTTATACTACAACACTCATTTACTTCCAAGGTTTTCTGTTATAATCAACCAAGTTAACGTAGCCCTACCACATATCCATCACTAAAACAAATATCCAATACCTGCATAAAAGCGAGAAATCTCATTAGAAAAACCAAATTCACCACGTAGGAAAAAATTGGGATTAAAAAAGCTTAGTGTTCCGCCAAATCCAACCGTTTGATGATATCCTGTAAATAAATGGGAATAGTCCGGTAAATCAGCAAAAACTCGTCCCATATCTGTAAAGAAATAACCACCCAATCTAAACTGCCAGCTTGGAACCTCTAAAAGCCACGTTCTTACCTCAAAATTATAAGTAACAGCGCCTTTATCGATAAAACGACGAAAGGGATAACCACGTAAAGTTGCGCTAAAACCGGCATCAGACAAATTCCAAAACGGAGTTTCTCCAAAAACGTGACGCCAATATACTCTTGCAGCAAAGGTTAAATCGCGAATAAAATGAATAGTATAGTATTGATGATGTCGTATCATCACATTGGTACTAAAATCAGAGCTTATTCCGGGTACTGTTGCGTTTATGTTGAGTTCGGTCCAGTTTCCAAATTTGGGGATAATTTCATGATCTCTATTTTCCCAATAAAATCCGGTTCCAACCGATGTTAGCCATGCTTCACCTGTTCCAATTGGTTGAATTTCCGTTAAGGATGAAGTTGCGTTCCTTTCTATAGCCATTTCATAGGTATAATTTCCCAAAAATAGCCAATCGAAACGCTTAATATCATTTGGTTTTTTATAGATTGGATATCGTCCCCGATAATTCAAAAAAACACCACGAGATTCATAAAAATAATTTTCTGCCTCCCAATCCTGATTGGTGAATACCGTTTCATTTCCAATCCCAAAAAAGTTATTCTGAAACAGCCTAGAAATTGTTACCTCATAATTCGCTCTGTAATCGGTATCAAAATGTCGGGTTTTATCCAACACAAATTGTACGACTGCATATCCTTTTGTAGAAAGTATAACATTCGTAAGCATTTGATTTTTAAAGGGCTTCTCGTCTTCTCCAAAATTTATCCTAGAAAAAATTCCACCACCAAACAGACCAAAATCAGAACTGTAAGAGATAGCCGGTAAAAACCCGATTACCACAGAATCGGGTTTAGTTTGTTGGGCTTGCGCCTGATTTACTGTACAAAAAATCAGCCCTAAAAATCCCCAGATAGCTACGCACTTTTTCATGTAATCAGGCTGTTAGGGTGCCTTCTTGTTCCAAAAACTCGAGGGTTTCTACAGCATGACGAAAATGTGGAATTACAATGCTACCACCCACAATTAAGGCCACATTCAAAGCATCAACGATTTCAGCTTTTGAAAAACCTTCTTTAGCGCATTGTTCCAAATGATAATCAATACAATCGTTACAACGTAACACAGCCGATGCCACCAAGCCTAACAATTCTTTAGTTTTGGCATCAAGTGCTCCATCGCGATAGGTGTTGGAGTCCATATTAAAAAAACGTTTTACGCCAAGATGATCTAAAGCAAACACTTTTTCATTAAGTACAGCACGTTTTTCACGGAACTGTTGAAGTCTATTTTTATCCATAATTGCTCGTGTGTTAGATTAAAATTTCGCAGGAAGATACTACTTTTTAACGCGCAGAAATGATATCATGCCAACAAATTCAAATCGTTAATTAATCATGCTATTCTCCAAAAAAACGTATAAACACCGATTGGTTTGCTTGGGAGACTCTTTGTCGCAGGGATTCCAAAGCGGTGCGATTTACCGAACAGATCTGAGTTATCCTGCATTAATAGCTAAAGCTTTGGGAATGAGCGAATTTCGCGTTCCAAATTTTTCTGCTCAGGCAGGAATGCCCATCAACGTAGAGGTTTTGTTACGTGGAATTGAAGATGAATTTGGGGATGAAATTACCTGGGATGAAACGGTTGGAGTAACTCAACATACGCTTCAAACCTTGTTGCGCATTAAACATTACTGGGAAGGTAAAAAAATTTCGTTAGCAGACGAATCTCAAACACTGCCCTTTCATAATCAAAGCATGTTCAGCGCTACAATTATGGATGCTCTTCTTTTGAATGATGCCACTTGCAAAGCTTACATTGATGTAAGTAAAGAAAATGAATCGTTTACGAACTTATTAGCGCACAATGCTTTTTACACCGGATTCCGGCGTGTTATAAACCCAACATTTGACCCAAGCGGCTATAAAAACACCGCTTTTTCTAATGTAAAATGGTTTTCTGAGCAAGGAGGGATTGAGAACTTGATTGTGTATTTAGGATCAAACAATATCGTTGGTGCCCTAACAGATTTACAAATAGTTTTAGCAGATGAGTCGGATTTGGACAAACCACCTTTCGATCGAAAGGCAACCGTTTATCCACCTCGCGTTTTTAGAAAAGCCTACGAACGACTAGCAGAACACATGTTACCTCTAGATACTAAATTTGTGTACACAGCCACGGTACCAATGGTTACACAGGCTCCGCTCATCAAATGCATCAAAAAAAACGAGCTTATCTATTACACACATGTTTGGGTGATGGATGAGGATTTTGACCCTACTATACATCCCTATTTAACGCAAGATGATATCCATCTACTCAACACGTACTGCCGGGAATACAATCAAATTATTATGGAAGTTGCGGAAAAGCACGGTTGGCATGTGTTACGAATTGATGAAATGGTAACTAACTTAAACCCCGACCTGCGTACTATATCACCGGATTCTCTTTTCCCACATGGGCTAATTCGTGCTTTAAAGCGTAATCCACAAACTCAACATATTGTTCTTGGCGAACATAATACCCGGTTGAATACTGCCTATCCAAAAATTGATAATCTAACGGGCAAACTTATCGATGGTGGCATTTTTACACTTGATGGAATCCATCCCACTACTATTGCTTATGGACTGGTAGCAGCGGGTTTTATTCGTTTGATGCAAAAAAATGGTGTGAAATTTCATAACACACTGGATTGGGATTTCATCGTTCGGGAAGATTCGCTAACAAGTAATCCACCACGATTACTCAATGACCTCAAGCGAGTTATGGGATTCTTTAGTTCGGATTACAAATCTATGTTTAGCAAATTAGGCTCGAATGTGTTCAATGAAATGGTGGCTATTTTTGGTGGAAGAAACTAGTCAGTTTTCCACTTTTCCGACAACTTTATAAGAGCCATAAAATCTTTATTTACAAGCGCTTCACTTATATAAGCATATAATTCAGAACTTGGGTGAAGCTGCGCATTCAGTTTACTTAACTGTTCCCAATCCATAAGTTCTACGGCATCCCAAAACAGTTCTTCCAGCTCGCCTAAAGCTCTTATTTCTTTTAAAATTAAGGCATTTTTGAGCTCTTCACTTGTTTTCTCGGCTTCAGGCAATTCGTCTTCATACACGTATTCCAAAGAAAGCACCTGGGCTATAGTTTGCAGTAAATAAGTTTCCTTGAACGGTTTCAGGATAAAGGCATCAAATCCGGCAGCTTTGCGTTCCAACTCGTTGTCATCAAAACCACTCGCTGAAATGGCCACAATTTTGATTTGGTTTCCAAATGTTTTCCTAATTTGCTTCGTAGATTTTATTCCATCCATTACCGGCATTTTTAAATCCATCAAAATCAGGTCGGGAGAATAGGTTTCGGCCATTTCAATAGCTTCTTTACCGTTATATACTTTGGAGCAAATAAATCCTATGGGCTCCAGAATATCTTGCAGCAAGGTGTGATTGTATTCAATATCGTCAACAAGAAGTACTTTCGGATTCTTCAGATTTTGAATTCCAATAATTCGCTGAGTATTATCAGTAATCAAAAATGAAGGGGTTTCTACGATTAAGATGGGAATTAAACACTCGAAAATTGATCCTTTGCCTACATCACTTCTCACATCAACAGCACCACCTAAAAGTTTAAGTAAGCGAGAAGAAATGGCGAGACCTAAACCGGTTCCTTCATTGTAATTTTTTTCGGCGTTTGCTTGCTGAAATGGTTCAAAAATCTGTTGTAGTTTATCGGCAGGAATACCACGACCGGTATCCTCAACCACAATTTTAAGTGCTAGGCGACGCGAACCGGTTGAATGTGAGTGTTCAGCAGCTTGAACCAATTCGTTCCATTGTAATTTGGGGTGCATTTGTATGGATTCCGAAGAAACGTGCAAACGAATGTAGCCGCTATCGGTAAATTTTAGTGCATTTCCAATCAAATTGATTAGAATTTGCCTGAGTTTTCCTGCATCGGTAAAACAATAATCCGGCAGACCAACTTCATAAAACGTGTGTAATTCCAAGCCTTTTTGTTGAATATCAAGTCGGAAAATATTCTCTACATCCTTAAACAGTTGCTTTAACGAGAAATTATCATAATTCACCGGCATGCGTCCGGCTTCAATTCGGGAAATATCCAGTACTTCATTGATCATATCGAGTAGATGATTCCCACTTTTTAGCATGGTTTCCACGTATGTTGCCTGTTTGGGCGTTAAATTGGTTTCTTTTACTAAGATTTGTGAAAAACCCAAAATTGCATTTAGTGGTGTGCGGAGTTCATGAGAAATGCCAGCCAAGAACGCCGACTTTGCCTGATTCGCTCGCTGTGCTTCATTTTTTGATTCAATCAGATAGTTTTCTATACGCTTTTGTCGTGTGATATCATGCGAAATCATCACATAACGTAAATCGTCAATTTCATCATTTCGGATAACCGAACCTGCGGTTTGATACGATCTCCACGTTCCATTTTTGTGGCGCATCCGATATTCAGAAAAAGTAAGCGACCCTTCTTCACGGAGTTTTTTTACCTCTGCTTTTATTCTGTCAATGTCGTCTTCATGCATCAAATCAAACACATTTTTAGCAACGAGCTCATCAGGATGGTAACCTAGTAAAAGCAGATGTGAAGGACTCGCATAAATAATACTTCCATCACGATTTAGCATGGCTATGAGATCGGCAGCGTTGTCCGAAATCTGTTTGAAAATAAATTCATTTTTCTCGAGTTCACGGGTACGCTTTTGAACTTCGGTTTCTAACTGTTCATTAATCTGACGAAGCTTTCGCTCACGATAGTTCACTCCCAAATAAATAAACAACACGCTAAAAACTAATATAAAGACATAAAAAGTTTTGGTTAAATAAAAAGGAGGGATTACTTCCAATTCTAACCGAGCTGTATTCGAGCCAAAAATGTAATCGCTGTTTGCAACCTTAAGTTCAAAAACATAAGCAGCTGGACTCAAATTGGTATAAATAACCTTGTTTTTGCCTTTAATTTCATTCCATTGGGTCTCAAAACCTTTTAAGCGATACTTAAATACATTTTTCGCCGGTGCTGTAAATTCCAGGGCATGCAAACTGATTTCATAAACATTCGGACCGTAATCATACGCTACTTTATGCTCACCAAACAGATTAAAGTGCTCGATTTCTTTTCCATTGTTGATAGTAATTTCAGAAATGAAAGCCGGCGTATCAAACAAATTCAACTGAATTCGGTCTGGAAAGAAATAATTTACCCCACTTATTCCACCAAAGAGGAAAGCCCCATTTTTTTGTTTAGCAAATGCATTAAAGTTAAATTCTGATGACTGAAGCCCATCAAGAATGGAATAATTCCGAATATGATAGCCGCTCTTTTCTTCGGTATCCGCAGTAAGTTGCGATAATCCTTTATTCGTTGATACCCAAATATCATTGTTTTCAGCAACTAAAACGGCATAAATGTATGCATTGGCTAACCCATCATCGGTTGTAAAGGTATAATGAATACTATCGGTTTTTGGCTCAAATTTAATGAGGCTGTTTTCGGTTCCTATCCAGAAAAAGTTGTTTTTATCCTGTGCAATTACATTGGTTGCCCTACTTCGATTGGGTATATCGCTATCTTGAAATGGATTTATATGACGAATATCATTCTTTTCAGAATCAAATGCGCTTATGCCTAAGTCATGGGTAAACCAGGTATGATGCTCTGAATCAAAGAAAATACTCCAAATCACGTTTGTTTGAAGAATACCTAGAGAATCGCTTGGATTAGAAGTGTACCAATCCAGTCTTTTTTGATTAAACCGATAAATACCCAAGCCCTCAAATGTTCCTACCACGAGTTCATCACGAACCATGTTGTAGGCTAGAATATTGATAAAATTCGACTCAGAATACACTCCACGTTTTACAAAACGATACGCTTTTGTTTTTCGGTTAATCTCAATAATGCCAGAAAATGTAGTTCCAGCCCAAATAAAATCCTTATTACCGGTTAAGGAAATTACGTAATCACCATTTTGAATTAAGGGTTCTTGCTCTTTGGCTAAAATAAATTCGCTTTTTGTTTTTGATGGATTTAAAACAGTAATCCCTTTTTCAGTGGCTAACCAAACGTATCCATCAATATCTTCATATACCGACCAAATAACCGGATTCGAAAGTAATTGGTTATCTACTTGTTCGAATTTTCGGGGCTTTAAATCCGCAATACGTAACCCCGAAATTTCCGTACCAATCCAAAAATTTTTTGTCCGATCGATGTACAAAGAATAAATTCGGGTTATACTACCATCATCATTTCTGCCAAAAACGGATTCAAACTCATCCGTTTTACGATTGTATCGAAACAAACCTTGGCTACTACCGCTCCATAAATTTTGATCTTCATCAAAATAAAATGCCCGGTTGTTTACGCTCAAACTGCTTTTTTCGTCCACTTTATGTGGATAATACCGGCCTTTTTTAGTTTTAGGATTAAATACATGTAAACCTAGTTGACGCGAACCAACCCAAAAGTGTCCGGTTATCGGGTCTTCTGTTACGGAAACCACATCCGTTAGCACCAAATCTTCGCCATCTACTTCGATTTTGTCATAATGCTCAAAAGAAGTAAAATCGGCTGAGATTTTAACCAATCCTTTTCTGAATAAACCAATCCACAAATTACTGTTAGAATCCTCGTAAACCAGATTTACAAAATCAGTTGGGAAATTGGCGAGTTTTAAAAAAGAAGGTTTAATAAACCGCTTACCATCTTCAGTGAACACCAAGCCTAACTGTGTTGCAACCCATAGGCGATTTTTGGAATCGGTAGAAATTTGGAAGATATAATTATCAGGAAGGCCTGATAAGGTATCAGCTTTGGTTGTATCCTGAAAAACATGCTCAAACGAGTCGGTCTTGAAATTGTAGCGATTTAATCCGCGATTGGTGCCAATCCATAACTGACCTTTTGCATCATAAACCATGGAATTAATCCATCCATTCGATATCGAAGAAGGCTTATCCCGTTGATAATTATACACTTTTATTGATAGACCATCATAGCGATTTAATCCATCGTTAGTACCAATCCATACAAAACCGACACTATCTTGAACAATGGAAGTTACCGTACTTTGCGATAAACCCTGTTCAAGACTGATTTCTGAGTAGGATAATTCGTATTTTTTTTGCGCTGTTGCAGTAGTAGCACTTATCAGATAAACTGCTGCATACACACCTATTAAAAAGATTCTGCGTACATCCATCGTTGCTGTTTCATACTAATCCAATTCAATCTACTAAAAAAAACAACCACATTTTACTTGTTAATTCATGGATTTATCAAATTTAGATTTCGAAAAAAATAACGGCTTACTCCCTGTAATTGTTCAAGATAGCACTACTTCGCAGGTATTGATGTTGGGATATATGAATCAAGAAGCCTTAAAACTAACACTTAGCACTCGGAAAGTAACCTTTTACAGCCGCAGTAAACAACGAATTTGGGTAAAAGGGGAAACTTCGGGTAATATTATTCATCTTGATTCCATTCAAGCTGATTGTGACCAAGATACCTTGTTAGTTTTAGCACGCCCGGATGGCCCGACTTGTCATACCGGTAAAACAAGCTGTTTCCATGAATTAAATGATGTTTCAAGTGGAACGGAATTATCCTTTTTGGCAGAATTAGAACATCTTCTGTACGATAGAAAAGAAAAGCGTCCGGAAGGTTCTTACACTACTAAAATGTTTGGTAAAGGCTTGGATAAAATTGCTCAAAAAGTTGGCGAAGAGGCTGTTGAAACAGTAATCGCAGCCAAAAACTCCGATGAACATGAGTTTATTTATGAGGCATCAGATTTATTATTTCATCTCACGCTTTTGTGTGTGCAAAAAGAAATTCCATTCGTTCGTTTAATTGAAGAATTGAAAAAAAGACATAAATAATTTCGAATTTCGAATTTCGAATTTTTAAGTGTCGGATGTCGGATGTCGGATGTCGGATGTTCGGATGTTCGGATGTTCGGATGTTCGGATGTTCGGTTGTAAAAGAACTATCATCAAATAGTATAGTATTTATGATCAATTACAGCAGGATAACAATTAATGATCTCTTGCTTAAGTTATTACGCGACTAAACTTGCCTATCGTTGAGTGTAGCCTATCGTAGAAAATCATACGCTCATTGTTGGTTACCTTTGTATTGTTCAATTTCGTATTTCAGTTTCACTTTTCCCTTCTACATCTGAATCTATTCATCTATACAAATTATATACATGGAATTTTTCAACTTTCTGAAAATACGCCCTAGGTTTAATCTAAGCAGGTCTCTCATTTTAGCTTAATGACACCTAAATTCAGCATATAGGATTTACAATTTGATTAAAGTACATTCGAGCTATAACAGGTTGGATATTTTAATTAGAGGATGTACTTATGAATCGTAAAGCGGTATCAAAAATAGTATGGATGTTAACTGTAAGCTGCTTCATTATTGCAGGAAATAACAACAGTTACGCGCAATCCAAAAAAACAATTGCCATTTTTTCTCCAGGTGATAAATCGAATGTTTTTTGGTCAGAAATGATCGTTTTTGGTAATTCTGTTGCTGATAAGTTGGACATGAATGTACTTGTTTATCATGCTAATGATAATGCGGATATCATGGCTCAAAACATGGAAAAAGCAGCCAAGCTTAATCCAAAACCTGACGGATTTATTTTTCCCTCCATGACAGGTCAGGGTGATCGGTACATAAAAATTGCGCAAAAGCACCAAATTCCTGTTATTTATGTGAACATGGGTTTAGATACCGCTAAGAATGAATCATCTACTCGGAATGCCTTTCCTAATTTGTTAGGACAGGTTACTCCTGATGATGAAGACGCGGGCTATGAATTAGCAAAAACATTAATACAAACGGCTAAAACAAACGGGAAAAAATCGATAAACGTATTGGCAATAACGGCACAGGAAAACGATTTATCGGCTGCGCTTAGAGTGAAAGGATTGCAAAAAGCCTTAAAAGAATTTCCTGAAGTAACATTAAATCGCATTATCAATACCGATTGGTCAACAGAACAAACGTTGGAAGGACTTAAAGCAGAGCCTGACCTGAATAAAGTAACAATCGTTTGGGCTGCAAGTGATGATATGGCTTTAGCAGCAAGTTCTTACTTTAAAGAAAAAGGATTTACTCAAGGTAAAGAAGTATTCATAGGAGGGGTTGATTGGACACAAAAAGGCTTAAAAGCGGTAAAATCCGGTGATTTAACGGCATCCGTTGGTGGCCATTTTGCTGAAATTGGCTGGGGGTTAATTTTATTCTATGATTACTTTAATGGAAAAGACTTTGAATCAGAGTCAACCATGTTTAAATCGGCTATGAAGCCATTAACCGAAAAAAATGTGTCGATATTTTTGAGCACTGAAGGTAAAAACCGTTGGGCTGATGTGAATTTTCGCTCCTTTTCTAAAGTCTTAAACCCAAGTTTAAAGCAGTATCGTTTTGATTTGGTGATTCTACTTCGAATGGCAAAGAATTAAGGATTTTATACTTATCACAAACTTGTATGGGATTTGTGCTTTAGTTACCAAGTACAAAAAAAGCTTGCCTTCTTTCGAAAGCAAGCTTTTTTTTGTTCAACACTTTCTATTACTTAATCAGCATCATTTTACGAGTTGCGGAATACGTTCCGGCTTGAACGCGATATAAATACATTCCGGATGCTAAGTTAGAAGCATCAAAATCTATGTCGTGTTTGCCAGCTGAAAGATTACTATTTACTAGGGTTTTTACCTTTCTTCCAAGCATATCGAATACCTCAAGTTGAACATCAGAAGCCTGTGCCAAACTAAAAGATATTTTAGTGCTTGGGTTAAACGGATTCGGGAAGTTTTGAGCTAAAAGATAATCTTTAGCAGGGTAAGAAATAGATTCTGAGCTCGTTTGAAGATTTGGATCCCATACGGCAATTCTGGCACTTGGTTTATTACCAGCAGTTTGAAATGCACCAACTAAATACAGTTTATTATTAATGACTTCAATATCATACACAACATTATCGGTACCAGAGCCTAAGGGTAACCAGTTTTCACTATCCCAACTGGCGATACGATTTACTGTTGTTTCACCTGATTGAGTAAACACACCACCTGCAATAAGTTCATCATTAAATTCGGTTAATGCGTAAACCGTGGCATTAAAACCGTCGACCATCGGCTGCCAGTTTTCACCTTCCCAACGGGCAATACGATTTACTGTTGTTTCCCCTGATTGAGTAAACACTCCACCTGCAATGAGTTCATCATTAAATTCGGTTAATGCGTAAACCGTGGCATTAAAACCGTCGACCA
>CAZIQX010000065.1:0-12803 GCA_964541325.1 uncultured Chitinophagales bacterium
CTTCAACAACATACTATATCTGTTTATTTTAGCTAGCTTTGCATGGGCTTGCGGACCAAGTAATACGGTTAACATTGATAAAAAGCCAATTTTCCCCGGTGATGAAATCCCACTAAAAGAACTCACCTCCGAGGTAAATCAACAAGTAATTCGCATTGGTGAACTCAGTGAAATTCGTCATCTCGACCCATTGTACGCCACTACAAACGGCGAATGGCGTATTATTCATCTTGTTTATGAAGGATTGGTAAATTTGAATGCAGACGGAACTTTATCACATGGTATCGCAAATTCATGGAAAATCAGTGAAGATTCACTTACATACGAGTTTTACTTAGGAAATAAACGTTTCCACAATGCCGATTTGTTTTTTAATGGCCATGGACGCGAAGTTACAGCAGATGATGTTGTTTTTGCATTTAATCGTATGGCTTTAGCAACGGTTCCCCCACATGCAGCTCGTCTTTTTTGGGCTATTCAAGGCATGGA
The DNA here is from genome assembly GCA_964541325.1 of uncultured Chitinophagales bacterium. Classification (GTDB taxonomy): domain Bacteria; phylum Bacteroidota; class Rhodothermia; order Balneolales; family M1805; genus M1805. The sequence continues at coordinate 490 of CAZIQX010000065.1, forward strand.
TAGTTACTTTGCTGAACAACACGAAATTTATGACGAAGATAAACGCAGTTTAAAACACGTTTCCGGGGTTTCAGCTCCAGATGCAAAAACCATAGTTTTTACCCTTGATTATAAAGACCCTCATTTTTTACAGAAACTTGCTCGACCTGAGGCTGTTATTTACCCAAAAGAAGCCATTCAAAATGGTGAAAGTTTGTTAAAAAAAGCACCTGTTGGCACAGGGGAATGGAAATTTTCAGGATTATTTCAGGATAGTATTATTACGCTTCGTCCGGTAAATCAATCCACAAATATCTCTCAGGAAATAAAGCGAAGAAGAATTGAAGTGTACTTTTTCAAGTCGGAAGTAGCGCTTTATAAACAATTTTTTAAAGATGAAATTGATATTGTACCAGAATTAGGGCCTCAACTTTCTGCGAGTTTGCTTAATACAGAAGGGGAATTGGAACCGGCGTATCGTGAACAATTTTTACTATTTAACACCACCTCAACGGAACCTTACACTCTTTGGCTCAATCAAGAAAATCGGTATCATTTTTCTGAATCAGACGTTCAAGCTCTAATAAATTCAAGCCTACTTGAGCAGAGTTTTTCAGGCTCAAAATCGATTGAGTCAACCTCTTACTTGCTGCAATCAACTCAACAAGAATCGAACAAACTGTATGTGTTTACCAAGCCGGATGCAAAAGCACGTTTAACATTTACATTTAATGGGGATGCCTTAGCCTTCGAAATTTTGCGAAATGTATTTAAACCCCTTCAATCTCGTTATGATGTAGTTGCCGTTAAATCGTTTGTATCGGGGCGTGAATCTATTTTCACCATCCAAAAAGGGGAAGAACGCCCCTCGTTTCAATCAATTCCCGTTGCCAAATTTTTTGTAAAACGCACCGGATTACAAAAGAAAAATCAAGAATTTGCAACGTTTTCATCAGAACCTTGGTGGATTTCAATTCAAACGGACTAATATGAGTTTTGTATTTGGAATTATTGCCAATCCCGATAAATATGCAATTCGTCATGCTGTTGACCGAGTTGTGCATTGGTCTTCTAAACATGCCTGTTCCTTACTGATTAGTCCTAAACTGAATGCTTATGTATTAGAATCTCACGCTCATGTTCGTGTTGTTGATACTGAACTGGAAGTAATTGAACAAGCTGATTATGTGATTTCAATTGGTGGAGATGGTACGATTTTATGGACCTCTCACTTAATGACCCAAACAAAACCCAAACCCATTTTAGGAATTAATTCGGGTCGTTTGGGATTTATGGCTAATACATCCCTCGATAAAATAGATGAATCGCTGAATGCTATTAAAAAAGGCGAAATACGCTTAGATAAGCGCTACTTTTTGGAATCTAATCATCCATTTTTAGGGCGGCATTTTGCCTTAAATGAATTTTTATTTGCCAAGAAGGATAGCTCTTCGATGGTTACGGTGAAAGCCTTTTACAATGGCGAACTCATCAATAATTACTGGGCGGATGGTTTGATTGTCTCATCACCGACGGGTTCAACGGCGTATAATTTATCCAGTGGAGGACCTATTGTAGTGCCAGGAACCGATGTTTTAATATTAACACCGATTAATCCTCACACCCTTACCACACGTCCTTTGGTTTTACCTTCAAAAGGCAAACTCGAAATCGTGATGGATCGTCAAAACAGTGATATTTTATTCTCTTATGACGGAAAAAACGTGGAAATTGAACGATATCCACTAAAAATTGAAATCCAAAAATCCGATTTATTTATAGATATCGTTGAGTTAAAGGCACATTCCTATTTTGGAACCTTGCGAAATAAACTCATGTGGGGACGAGACTCAAGAGAGTAACATGATTGATGATGGATGAAGGCTAATATGAGCCACAAATTCATGAATTATGTACACACATACATAGGTAAGCTTGATGTACAAAGCTTGTAAGCAATATGATAATGACTGAAAGAAGACGCAAGTCTGATGCCAGAAGCAGTAAGCCGTGAGCTCGATTTTTTTTGTAAACGCCCCAAAGCAACTCAATCAATAATCATTCAGCAAAAAACTCTGAATTCGTACTGTTCATACCGAAGGTACCGCGCAGCGCTGACTGCCCCCTTTACACCTCTACATCTTTTGCTAATACCTAAAAGCTTACGACTTAAACCTTTGTACCTTTTCAAATATCAGCTAGTGTATAACTACCATTTGCTTCAAACTGTCGACCGTTGAACGATACCTGAATAAGTTCGTGTTGGGCATCATGTTCCAAAAAGATAAACCAATTCTTCTCAACAGCCTGTTTTAGGAAATCTTCTTTTTCAATAAGCGTTTGTAAAGGATTCATATCATAGCCCATCACCCAAGCAAGTGGAATATGTGCTGCTGTTGGCAATAAATCAGCTGCAAAAACAAGTGTTTTGCCGTTCCAGGAAATTCGAGGAAGTTGCTGCCCCCAAGTATGACCATTCATCACTAAAACATCTAAACCGGGTTCAAACCACATGCCTTCATCACTAAATTTCAGTAAGGCAGCTGTTTTGAGTGGTTCAATATTGTCCGGTAAAAAACTGGCTTTTTCTCTTGCATTTGGATTGGTGGCCGTTTCCCAATGGGCAGGTGTAACCCAATGTGAGGCGTTCGGAAATTGCAGACTCAAACTTCCATCACTTTCGCGTTTAATTGCACCTCCACCGTGGTCGAAATGAAGATGTGTAAAGATAACATCCGTTATTTGTTCTGGCTCGAAACCGGCTCGTTGTAAGTTTCCCAACAAATTATCACTGGAATCATCTAAAGCATAGAGCTGCTTAAACTTTTCATCGTATTTCATGCCCAAACCGGTATCGACAAGATAAACTCGATCCGTTTGTTCTGAGTGAATCAACAAACAACGCATTCCCATTGAAATGCGGTTCAGATCATCAGCGGGAATTTTTTTACTCCACAAAGGTTTTGGAACCACACCAAACATGGCACCTCCATCAAGTCGAAAATCACCGGTAGGAATACTATAAAGCGTAAATGGACCAATTTTTCCGGTTGAAATCATAAGGCCTCTTTAATTTGAAGTAAAAATTGTCGGATTTCTTTTAAATCTGTTTGAAGTTGAACTAGGTCGGGCAGAGCTTTTCCGGCTTTTTTATCTGCATTCAGCAATTTTTTGGCGCCATCAACACTATACCCCTGGTCAATCACTAATTCTTTCAAACGGGCAACCAACTGAACTTCTTGCTCAGTAAATACACGATTTCCGGCTTTGTTTTTATGAGGTTTAAGCCCCGGAATTTTGGTTTCCCAATATCGAATGTGATGATGTTCTACACCACAAAGTTCGCATACCTCGCCAATGCTGTAATATAATTTCTTCATCTTGTTGGATTCATTTAGCACATTGTGCACAAAAAGTACTCATATTTAACTAAATTAGCGCCTCATTTCGACTTAAATCCATAAAATTCCAACGTGACTTCCGTGGCTGAGCTCACATCAACAACAGTAAACGTAAGTGTCATTGTTCCTTTGCTCAATGAGCCGGAATCACTTCCTGAATTAACCCAAGTCATCGAAAAAGCCTTAACCCAAGCCGGCTATTCGTTTGAAGTTATTTTTGTTGATGATGGTTCAACGGATTCTTCGTGGACAGTTATTCAACAACTACATGCTCAATTCGATTTTGTAAAAGGTGTTCGTCTTCGACGAAATTATGGGAAATCTGCTGCACTACAAGAGGGTTTTGAACTGGCTAAAGGTCAATTTATTTGTACGATGGATGCTGATCTTCAGGATGATCCCAACGAATTACCAGAAATGATTCAGATGCTAAAAGATGGATTGGATTTAGTAAGTGGATGGAAACAAAAGCGTTATGACCCGATTTCCAAAACTATTCCATCAAAGTTTTTTAATTATGTTACTTCAAAGGCAGCAGGAATTCAATTACACGATTTTAATTGTGGGTTAAAAGCCTATAAATCGGAAGTTATTCACTCCATTCGTCTTTATGGTGAACTGCATCGATATATTCCTCTTTTAGCGAAATGGGAAGGATTTAACCATATAGGGGAAAAAGTAGTTACGCATCATGCTCGTAAATACGGATATTCAAAATTTGGTTTATCGCGTTTTATTAAAGGATTTTTAGATTTGGTGAGCATCTTGTTTGTTCAGAGATACCTACAACGCCCTATGCACTTTTTTGGAACTTTAGGAACTGTTTCACTATTAAGTGGCACCGGAATTGTAAGTTGGCTCGTATTTGCACGCATTTTTTTAAATCAATATTTATCAAATCGACCTTTACTGATTATTGGCGTTTTATTCATGGTTTTAGGCGTTCAATTTTTTTCAGTGGGTTTAATCGGTGAGCTCATCATTAAACAAAATGGCCCTGAACGTGCTCACGTAAAAGAAATCATTTAATTCTTATGAGTAAAATTGCTTACGACCCGGTTAAAGACCGATTCGCTCGTTTTATTAAGTCATCTCACTTTCTTCGTTCTATTTTTTATTCGTTGCTTGATTTGTTTTTTCTGAGAAGTTGGCATGTTCGTAGTGTGATTCAAGGATTGGCATCAGAATTAAAAAAAAACAATCCGATAAAGATTTTGGATGCCGGAAATGGATTTGGTCAATATGACCGCTTTTTGTTAAAAACTTTCCCTCAAGCTGAGATTCTTGCGGTTGATGTTAAAGCCGATTACTTGGATGATTGTCGTCATTATTTTGCCGAGGAAATCAAGGCCGGTAAAATCAGTTTTGAAGTTCAAGACCTATTGGAAATGAATCATGCCGATCAACAATTTGATTTTTGTTTGTGTGTGGATGTTTTGGAGCACATCGAAGAAGATGTTAAAGTGATTTCTAACTGTGCAAAACGTCTCAAAAAAGGCGGCTATTTCTTGATGCACTCTCCTTCTCATTATGCCGAAGATGATGCAGGTGAAGACGATACCTTTGTGGGTGAACACGCTCGTGCAGGGTATTCCAAACAAGATATTTCAGATAAGATGCGGTTGGCCGGACTCGAACCTGTAAAAGTCCATTATTCATATGGAACTGCGGGTCATGCTGCTTGGGTTATGCTCATCAAATATCCGATGATGTGGCTTACCTTCAGTAAGTTGTTGATTGTTTTTCTGCCATTTTACTACGCCTTTACATTAATTCCCGGACTCATCTTCATGCAAATTGATATGTTCACCAAGAATGAGAAAGGCACCGGTATTTATGCGTTAGCCAGGAAATGATTTTAGATTAGCGAATACTTTTCGAGGAACGGGCTTCTTTAGGTTTCTGCCTGTTATCATAAATGCTAAATATGACCAAATTGTCATCAAATAGCTTATAAAACATGGTTGCCTGCTTTACAATAACAAATCCACGTATTTGTTTTTCCTGATTTTCTACAGAACCCAATGCTCGATATTCAAGCAAAGTATCTAGCACATCATACACTCTCTTTACAAACTGTAATGTAGCACTATCTACAAACTCTGCGCTCAATTAGGTTATAATGGAGTCGAATTTTTTTATCTGCCTATTTCGACCACTTGATTATTTTAGCCAATTTTCAAGCTTTTGTTTTACTTCTTCACGAGATATAACATTACTATAAAGCGTGATTTCCTTTTCAGTGACTAATAGCTCTTCCTACTCATCACTGCTCAAACGACTCTAAAGATTACCAATTCTATTTTGAGTTGTGCGTTCTATGAATGTGTAAACATGTTCCAATATCTGCCCATTGTCCAAAGCATCTTTAAGTTTGTGAATGTCATTTTTAATTTCTGTATTTGACATAATATGATCTTTTTATTCTAATCTATCATTTTTCTGATTATTGTCAGATGAAGTTGATAACAGATTAACTTTATTGATTTCATGTTTTCAACACACTTGTTTAATTTGAATTGACTGATTTTAAAAAAGCAGAGTCTCAACGAATTCTGTGTAGCTCTTAATTATCTAAATCTGTTTTTGGGATGTCTGTATTGATGAACGATTGACAAAATTATCACTTCATTTTTTTCAATTGTGAAAAGAATCATATAGGGAAATTTTATAAAGAGACATCGTCTAATATTTGAGTCAATTAACTCAAATGAAGTAGGATAGCCAACTATTCGATTTGAAAGTTCTTTTAATTCAACTAGAAATCGATTCGCTATTTGAACATCAATCTCATCATACCAATCAATAATTTCCTGCAAATCCTCTCTTGATGCTCTTGTAAAATTTATTTTCATTTTCTTTTTAAAGACTCAAGAACTTCACTCATCGACATGGTCTGCATTTCACCCGATCTCACTCTTTCTAACCGGTATTGCGCTTCATCTAAATGAGAATTTAAAACCTTCTTTTTAAGTGATTCTAAACTAAATAATAAAGATTCAGCTATTTCTATACGTTCATCTTCAGGTAATTCTAAAAGTTTTGTTTTTAATGCTTTTGTATTCATAGATTAAATGCCTATCCATTTCGAATATAATAAATATATCATTGGAAATTTCCCGCGTAATAGCACAACTCCTCGAAAGTCTGCGTCCTTCCGAGCAACTTAAAGCGAGTGCGGGAACCAATCCGGAAAATTTTCAGGATTTTTTAAAAAATCACGCGCAACAAACATCATCTGCTAAACAAGCATTACCACCTCCTGCAACCCTACATCTGAATCAACAAGCGGTTCAGCAACAACTGTACAACAAACAAGGTCAGCTGTTGCAACTCAGCATTTTCCGGAATCAAACGCAGCTTCGCAATGCTGATTCAGCAACGACAGCCAATCAATTAGCTCAAACAAAAGCCGATGTTCCCGAATTTAAGTGGCCAAATGAACTCTTGGCAACTTTGTTGCAACTCAGCTTTAACTTCATCAAAGAGCAATTAAAGCGAGATGAACGTCAGCGAAGACAACATCAGAAAGAACCGGATTTGCCGGACGGAAAATCAGAAGAAGATGCACTGGAATTGCTCGAAATTCTATTTGAACAATTTGATGATGTTGAAGACAGAACAGCTTATTGTATGTGGGCTCGTGAATCAATTCAAAACGCCGAAAATGCCATTGGCGAACAATACACGAATTTGCCACACGAAGTTGAATTGCGCTTTAAAATCATGCATGATGCCATAACGGCATTAGAACACGGAATAGAACCCTCGTATATTCGCGAACGATTAGAACAAGAAATCAATCGAAAGAAAAATCGTTAACTATGTCGTTTACCCCCCAAAAATGGATTACCATCTTCTGTGGTTCATCATCCGGAAATCAAGACGCGTTCACTCAAACCGCTACTGAACTGGGAAAATACCTGGCTAACAAGCAATTTGGTTTGGTTTATGGCGGGGCATCAATTGGTGTGATGGGTGCTGTGGCCAATGGTTTCCTTGAACAAAATGCTCCGGTTATTGGAGTAATTCCAACAATTTTAAAACGTCGGGAAGTAGCTCATTTTCATCTTACACAACTCATCGAAGTTGGGACTATGCATGAACGAAAAGCTATTATGATGGAAAAAGCTGATGCCTTCTTAGCTTTGCCGGGCGGAGTTGGCACACTCGAAGAATTATTTGAGGTAATCACTTGGCGTCAACTCGGAATTCATCAAAAACCTGTTTTTATATACAATCAGAATGGATTTTATGATGATTTGATTCACCTACTTGAGACTATGATAGCTAGAGGATTCATCCGAGATGAAAACAGAAACTTGTGGCAAACCTATACCAATTTTGATGAACTAAAAACAGCTATCCTCGAAATTCCTGTTCAACGTCACCGTGCCGGCGATTTTGATGTGGTTTAAGTTATTCCATTAAACCGTTACTTTCGATAGGTTTAGCACTTACCTTTGCCAACTCGTTTTTTGTTAGTTTTTTGACTCATCAGCTACAGCAAACGATTAAAAAACAGTTTACAAGAATGATGAACAAAACAAATGAACGTTCATTTTTAGTCCTATTTCAATGCAAAAACTCAGCATTTTATTCTTTTTAATGGTGATGACGTCTCAAACAGTTCTAGGTCAAAAGCAAATAGCTATTACCATTGATGATGTTCCAAATACCAAAGATTATCACGAAAAAAACGAATCTGTTTTACTAAAAACCTTGGATGAACTTCAGATTCCGGTTGCCATTTTTTTAAATGAAGAATTGCTTTTTAAGCATGGAAATCTGGAATCAAACAAAAATCTACTTAAACAATGGCTTTCAAAAGAGTATGTAACTCCGGGAAATCACACCAAAAATCATTTACGTTATTCTGAGGTTGGTTTTAATGCGTTTACTGAAGATGTGCTCAATGGTTTTTTACTAACTGAACAGATCATTAAAAAACCAATTGAGCCTAAATTTTTTCGTTTTCCTTATAATGATTTAGGCGCAGATTCCACGCAACATATTGCAATACAACAATTTTTAAGCAAGAACGGCTATGTTTTAACTCCTCATACCACCGAAAGTTCAGATTGGATGTTCAATGTGGTTTATGAGCATTATCTTGCACTTAATGATTCGCTGAGTGCGGACTTAGTAGGAAAAGCGTATGTTGATTTAACCTTACGTGATCTCGCGTTTTCTGATAGTCTGTCGAACCATGTTTATGGTCGTTCCATTAAACATATTTACTTGTGCCACGATAATCCTCTAAATGCTACATACCTCCCGGTTATTATTGATTCTGTAATCCAATTAGGTTATGAAATCATTTCACTTGAAACAGCCCTAACCGATCCCCTTTATAAACAAGATGATGTTTATTACAAAAAATGGGGCGTTTCCTGGTTATTTCGATGGATGAGGGATGAAAAAGAGCGCATGATGTGGATGCGAAAAGGCCCTGAAAACGAGATAATCAGAAAGAAATACGAAGAGATTATGAAATAACTAATCTCAAAAAAAAACCACGAACAGGATTGTTCGTGGTGGGATGAATTGACCAATTCTATCTATGGATGTATCCATTATTTCTCTAGTTCTGCATGAATAAGCTTATCAGCAAAACTACGTCGAGCTTATTCGTCAGTTTTCAATCGAAATTGAACCATTTTCTACACGAATATCCACTTTGGATTTTCCGGAACCGGTAATTTCAAGTTGACGCTCATTATCGTTTTTAATTTCTCGCGTGATGGCACTTTTCTGAAATGGGTGCTTTATTTCGCCATGCGTTGATTCTAAATGAGTGAGTCCAAAAGCATCAGTAGGAAGAACAATGACCACATTACCATATCGGTTTCTAACGGATAGTTGTGCCGGGGCATCAATCATCTTTACTCGTATTTCGCCACTTCTGTTAAAAATGTCCACCTGTTCTGATTGTGCATCATCTACGTCTATTGCGTTGTATTCGCCATCAATTCGAAGATTCCCAACAAGTTTATCTACATCAACAGAACCACTTTTATTGTACACTTTCAGATTTCCGTTTATTTCTGAGAGACTCATTTTCATGTAGTTACCATCAATTGAAACGGATGCATTTACGTTCTTAAGTTTCAAACTGCTCGATTTACAATCAATCGTAACCATACGATCTAGCAAGATTTTTTCTACCGTGATATCCGAATAATTACCACTAAACACAAGCGAGCCAATATGTTCCGCTTCAAGTGAACCACTGGTGTTTTCAATGGTAACTACACCTTCGATATGCTTCAAGTTTAGCGTGGTATAATTTCCTCGATGATCAAAGTTTCGTGCAAGATTTTCAGCTTTTACACTGCCTGATTTATTAGAAACTTCAACCGAGCCTTTTACATTTTCCAGTCTAAGGGTTGAATAATCCGATTGGATACTGAGCGCACCGTTAATATCGGTAAGTTCCGAAGTACTTGAGCGTGAAGTGATGGAAACTCTTCCGTTTATTTTTGATGCTTTAATGTTACCATAATCGTTGTCAATAAGGAGTTCTGATCCCAAATTTTTGGCATCAATATCGCCACTTCTCGACTTTAGCTCTACATTTTTGTCCAAATCAGCTACCGTAATATTGCTATACCGTGCATTTACTTTAAAGAGCAAATTTTTGGGAACTTCCAATGTAAGAACAGCTTCCTTAATTACCGTTTCATATTTTTCACTTGATGTAAACAGTGATTTAATCCACGAGCGATTGTTCACATTCGGAACATCTTCATCATTACCTTGAAAATACAATTCCAAAACACCGGCGTTGTTTTTGTTATATATTCGTCCGCCACCGAAATTTCGCAACATGGCATTTTCGTTTGCCCGTATGAACACTTTATAGGTTATTTCATCAGCATCAACACCTTTTACATTAATGTTCATGCCACGAATGTTGTACACATAGATTTGAGTTGCATCCCCAACAGAAAGAGTATTTCCGTTTTGTACCGTGATAATTTCTTGCGCCCAAACAGGAGCAGAGAATACAATCGGGAAGCCTGCAAGCAGCACCAAAAAGGCAGCTAACGAAAAAGGTGGTTTAAAAAAGGATAAGGTTTTCATATTCGTACTGTTTTAAAATCTTTATAATGAGTTGCTTACATGGAAAATTCATCGCTGAGGAGAAGGTCTTTTACATGATCCATTTTTAAAGCATACAGACGTTTTAATTGTCTGCGTTTGATATCAGACACACCGTTTAGCAGCATATCGTTGCGAATTTCTTCAATCATCGTGTCGATGTCTTCGATATTTTTGATTTTGGATTCCAAAACCGGACGTTCAACCTCATTGGCTTGATTAATGAGGTTTGGAGTCATAGATACCAGCTGATTCATAGCTCGCTCATAAGTCATATCCATAGCATAGGCGCTATTGGGATTAGGAGCTGAAAGAGTTCTAAAAACGGTAAAAAGTCCAATCAACGAAAAAACAATCAAAATTGAAGCTGCGCAGCCAAACCAAAAACTTTTCCAGTGAATGGATTTGATGGAACGAATGCGTTGTTCAGCTACGGCTAACTCTATGCGGTTCCACATAAGTTCTTTTTCTTGTCGGCTTGGATTTTCGCTTGGGGAATAAAAATCGGGTTTCATAATCGTTCTGAGGTTAAATACTGTTTTAGCTCCATTTTAGCCCGTGTGAGCAAGGTTCTGGAGTAACTTTCCTGAATCTCTAAGAGATCCGAAATTTCTTTGTGGGAGTAGCCTTCCACTTCAAACAGAAGAAATACCATGCGTTTACGCTCTTCTAATTGAGCCAAATACACTTTGATACTCATCAAATCTACTTCGCCGGACAAACTTGGGATTTCGTATTCATCAAGTGAGTCGGTTTCCTTGCCTTTCCTTGTGCGTAAATCCATTTGAAACTCTCGAATCGCAATGCTGAACAGCCAAGTTTTGAAGCTTGATTGAGCTTTGAATGCATCCAATTTGGTAAATGCTTTTATGAATGCCTGTTGAACAATATCAGCTACTTCGGTACGCTCCGGCTTGAACTGCGCCACAAAACGAAAGAGCTCATCCACGTAGCGGTCGTATAACATTCGATACGCCGATTGACTGCCTTCAAGTGCCAGTTCTATTAACCGTTTGTCGTCCAAATCAACCATGATTAGGATCTGAAATTGGTGTTGAAAATGGGTAATAAACGAGCCCATTTTGGATTCGAGCGAACGTAATTCAGAACACCTATCTGAAATCCTTTAATGGTTCTTGCGTAGTTATACACACCAATAGTCACTCCGGCTTGATGGCCTCGAACTTGGTTATAAAATGCTAAAGAACCACCAGTTAACGCATAAGTATGTAATCGAGCCAGAGAAATATTCACACCTTTAAATTCTTCTGCGTAGTTCATACCGGCTGTAAACACAAAGCCGTTAATACTTTTAGCGCCGATTCCTAAACCGGCAAAACTAATACCGCTAATTTTCTCAGCTCCCATGCCTAAACCAGCTACAGAAAAGAAGCTAATTTCTTTAGCACCAATTCCACCAAATGTGAGGTTAATACCTTTAAGGGTTTCCCCAACACCCATTCCAACACCGGCAATATTTAAACCCGTTAGATTTTTTCCGGCTCCTATTCCCACACCGGCAAGATGAATACCTTTAGCTGATTCACCAATTCCCATACCAACTCCGGAAAATAGAACACCGGTTGAAGAACCAACACCAACGCCAATACCTGCACCGGCAAAACCTGTGTTATGACCAGAAATTCCGAGTCCTATCCCAGCAGCAGTTGCATATTTAGCATTTCCTCCAACTCCACCACCAATAAAACTAAAGGTAATACCGGTTAGATTTCCTCCAACACCGTAACCCACACCGGCAAAGTTGATTCCACTCATATCTTCGCCTGCACCAATGCCAATACCAGCTACGTTTAACCCTTTTAGATGTCC
>CAZIQX010000065.1:12813-14663 GCA_964541325.1 uncultured Chitinophagales bacterium
GAATACCGGTAATATTACCTGACGCTCCAATACCAGCACCCGCAATGTGAATTCCTGACATATTTCTGCCTGAACCCATTCCTATGCCGGCCAAATGAATACCTTTGGAATTACCCCCGATTCCTGTTCCTACAAGTGAAAAAGAACCACCTGATAAATTTTCACCTACACCAATTCCGGCACCGGAAAGAGCAAATCCGCTTAGATTTTTTCCAGCTCCAACTCCTAAACCAGCTAATCCGAATCCGGTCAAATCACCATGAGTTCCAACTCCAAGCCCACCGATTGAGAATCCCCAAATCGATTTAATGGAGCCAACACCCACAATACCCGATGAAAATCCGCTAACATGATCTCCGGTTACACCGCCTAAACCAAACGATAATCCGCGTACGTGAGTGGCCTCAACCAAAGTTACCCCTAAAGCAAGACCATTTATTTGTGAATTTGGATTTTTCTCAGGTAACCAAATCGTGAAATTTAATCCGTTTACTTTTTCCATATGATTATCGGAAAAATTAAACCGCAAACCGGTAACACGTTTTGAATTACCAAAACTAATACCTACCTCATTATAGGTTAGATTAAGCGCAGCATGAGAAACAGCTTTCTTGCGTGGCTCATAATATTCTAAAGTGTCTTGCGCCTGTACCCATACGGAGCTAAATGCTGTAAATAAGCTCAGTAATAGTATTTTTTTTGATGATTTCATAGTGATGTCAATCTTTGTTATGTGTCATTTGGCTTCCGCCTACGCTGAATTGTGGCCACAGATTCAATCGCTTTCAAAAACTTAGATGTTCTAAAACTGATAAACGCTACAGTGTAGCAAAAAAAAATTTGCGGATGATCCTTACAGTTTTGACTTCATCATGAAATACTCCAATCATATTGTATTTGCTGATTGACTTACAATCAGGAACAAACATCTCATTCAAGGCAATAAAAGTTTAATCAGATTTTTCTGCCAAACTCACTCATTGCTCGACAAATTCAAGCTTCTACTAAAAAAGAACGTCTAGATCACAAAAAATGGATTAACCTCATTTGTAGGAAATCTTTTGATGCATTTTACTTTCCAACTAGTAAAGTGACAACCCATTTCAGGCACGGTCATCATTTATCACTTATCACTTATCATTTTAAACAATCTGCTCTGACCAATTACTTTAAATTTCAAGTAGATTAAAAAGACAACATGAAAGCCCTTTTCTATAAAAATTAGAGCATTTTTAATCTCTTACCACTTGCTTTTGTAAATTAAAATAGGTATCAATAGCAAAACTGGTAAGACCAGATTAATCGCTTAAAAATTTGAAAGCTTTCATGGGCAAACACTCTGAAAACTCAAAACGAATCCAACCCATTGGTAAAATTCCTAGTGTTACTGAAAAAATCCTCGATCGAATGGTTGAGTTAATATCAGCAGGCACTTTCCAACCCGGAGAAAAATTACCCTCTGAAAAGGATTTAGCACGGCAGTTGATGGTTTCTCGTCCATCACTTCGAGAAGCTCTCATGATTTTACAGGCTCGAGGATTGCTTGAAATCAAACCTCGCTCAGGAACATACGTTCGTTCTGCCGCGCCTCAACAATTTCGGGATATGCTGGAACATATGCTCGAGTTTGAGCCTAATAAAATGTGGGAATTGCTAGAAGTCCGTAAATACATGGACTCTGCCGCTGCTGAATTGGCAGCTATGCGACGAACTTACGATGAATTGCGTGAATTCAAAAACTTGCTCAATCAGGTTACGTCGGTTATGAATCGCCGCACTGAAAAAGAGATTGAAATCGAACGTGCTTATGGAAAAGAGTTTGCTAACAAATATGTAATTGAAGTTGAAGA
>CAZIQX010000066.1:0-282 GCA_964541325.1 uncultured Chitinophagales bacterium
TTATTGTGGGGGCTTCCAGGTGGTGTTAGTACTGAAAAAGCGGCTGAATACTACCAAAAAGCAGTAAGCTTAAGAGGAGATTATTTATTATATCGACTTGATTTGTCAGTAGCACTAATCAAATTAGGAAAAAAAGATGAAGCAAAAAAAGTGCTCGAAACAGCAATAACATTACCTGCAATTACTGAAGACGACCCTCAGTATATCGAAGATTGTAAATCTCTTTTAAGACGCCTTGGTTAATAAAGCCCGAAATATCGGGCTTTTTTTATGCTTGAACTT
>CAZIQX010000066.1:292-5107 GCA_964541325.1 uncultured Chitinophagales bacterium
TGAGTAAATCCTGTAATTCATCTCTGTAAAACTTTCCTTGAACGGAAGAATCCGTTTCAGATAGTTTTTTAACGATGTTTTCTATGTGCGCATTGAGTCGCTTTACTTCATGTTGAGTAGCTGTTTTATAATAGTCTTTCAACAAGCCGGGATATTTATTAAAACAGCGATGAAACTGTTGGTGCGCATCTTTATCATGACCTTCTATCATGGCATAACAAAGGCCCAAGTTGAATTGTGTGACATAGTTTACGCCGGCAATTTTTTGTGATTCACTAAAATCGTTAAGTGCTTCAGCGTATGAGCCGTTAAATAAATGAATTAAAGCGCGTTGTGCCAAGAAATTGGCGTCTTTGGGTACTAAATCTAACGCTTTATTAATCGCCTCTAATGCCTTTTCCGGATTATTATTATGGTCGTACGCTGATGATAATTCCGCATAATATTCATCTTCATGGTCTTCATCGATGTGAAGGTTAGAGAGGAGTTCAACCGCTTCTTTCGCTTTTTCGAGACGACGTAATACTTTTGCCTTGCCTAGATTTGCATGAACATAGGTATGGTCCAACTCTAACGCTTTATCAAAACAAGAAAGAGCTTCTTCAATTTGATTTAATTCAATCAAACATAATCCTTTGTTGTTAAAAGCCGCCTCAAACGCATCGTTTTTTTCAATAGCGATATCATAATAAGCAACAGCTTTTTGATAGCGCTGATCTTGTTCGTTTAAGTATCCCATCACATAAGCTTCATCTGCTGAGAGTTGTGAGTCTGCTTTTTTTACTAATTGTTTGATGAGAAAGTTTAAGCTTTTGGTTTCATTAGTATTTAAACCACGACGCTCTAATAATTTTGGAAGAACAATTTCTAAGTGAGACATTGTTGTATGTGCCTTAAGTTTTTCGGTATTTATTTAATTTGTGTGATGCCGTTTTTATCCATTTTATAAATCGATAAGCGTTGATTGACATGGCTTTCATCAAATTTTATCTGATTAGCTAAACCTTGAAAAACGGGTTTATGTATCAGAGCTTGTTTGAAATAGGTTGGATTTTTGATTTCTGTGAAAAGTTCTGCCAAATACGTACCTAAATCGTACCCTAAGAAACTAAAAATACTTGCTTCTTGCTGTTTGGTAATATCCATGTAATTCTGTCTAAATTGGATAACCTTTTCTTGGGTTTCATCGATTTGGCTGGCATCAGGAAAATAAATGGTGAAACGATTTAATCGTTCTGAACTTAATTCCACATAACCCCAATCTTGAGAACCTAAAACCGGTATTTTGCTTTTCCCGGCTTCTAAATCCGTAAGTGTAAGATCTATTAAGGTTTCGGATTGCTCGCCTGTAAACGGCATATAAACAGCATCAATAGCTGGTATTTGTAGGCTATCGATTAAAATCTGATCACTTGTAAAATATTGCGTGAATTGAGCGATATCATAAGCTGTTCGTTCAAAAGGTTCTGCAAAGAAATAGGCAACATGTACATTATTGTGTTCCATTTCCTCTTTGAAAGCCAAAGCAGAAATATAACCCATAGAATTTTTGTCAACCATTATAGCAACCGTATCTACCGAAAGATGCTCTATGGCAAAATCTGCAACTTGTTTTCCTCGAGTTTTAAAGGTTGGGTTTAATTGATAGAAATAGGGGTTATCCCTGTTAAGAGAATCATTATTTGCAAGTGGCGCAATTACAGGAATATGCATCTGTTCGGCTTGAATAACTATATCTTTGGCATTTTCAGATGTAAGTGGACCTATTATAATATCCACCGATTCGTCAATTACCAAATTAGCAACCGTATTGGTTGTATCCGGAACTTGTACATGCTTTAAGAAAATCCGTGCGTTTTTTGACTTACTGTTAAACTCTTCCACTGAAATTTGTAAACCTTGATATAAATCGCGACTTACACTAAATAGTGGTGAGGATTTATCTGTGGTGGGTAGTAAAACACCAATTGTATAACTATAGCCTTCAGGAGTATTGGTTGGATTCGTTCGAAGTGATTTGCGATTTAAAAGATACTGTTGTTCTATGCTTTTGAACGAAGATTCATTCATAAGTTGGGATTCAAAAAGTCGCTGAGCAAATTGGAGTAGTGTGGCCGCGTCTTTTTGAGCCTCCACTCGAACGCCTTCCAGAATTACTTCAAAAATACTCTCACTAAACTCGGCTTGTTTGATAACTTTTATGCGCTCATTAAAACTTAAGAAGGAGTTAATGACGTTAAATTGACGTTTTGCATCATTTTTTACCGTAGAATTAGCTCCATCCAGATAACTAATTTCAACAAGATAATCCAAAGCTTTCGCAGGATTATTTTCAACAACATAGATGAGTGATAGGGTGTACAGTGCATCTGCAGTTAAGTTGTGGTTTTCACCATCTAAACCTGAAAGTAATGTTAAACGAGCTTCATCCAATCGATTTAGCATTAACAGGGTTTTGCCCTTAAAAACTATTCCTCTTTGATTCGTTAAAGTTGAAAAAGTTTCCAATGCTTTTTCATATTCACCACTTTCATAAAACTTTAAGCCATCATCGAATGATTGAGCTTTTGAGTGTGTAGAAAAGCAAAAAAGGATAGCTAAAACATAAAGAACGAATTTTTTACTCATTATTCCCATTCTATAGTTGCAGGTGGTTTAGAACTGATATCGTAAACAACGCGATTAACACCGCGAACTTCATTTATTATTCGATTCGAAACTTTTGCTAAAAACTCATATGGTAAGTGTGCCCAATCTGCTGTCATACCATCAACGCTCGTTACAGCACGTAAACCTGCAGTGTATTCATAGGTTCTCTCGTCACCCATTACACCAACACTTTGAACTGGTAATAATACTGCAAATGCTTGCCACACATCATGATAGATATTTTCATCTCGCAACGATTGGATGAAAATATCATCTACTTTTCGAAGAATATCCAATTTTTCTTTGGTAATATCAGAGATTACACGAATTCCAAGACCTGGCCCCGGGAAAGGGTGTCTATCAATAAAATGTGCAGGAATTCCTAGCGCTCTACCCACTTCACGAACTTCATCTTTGAACAATTCACGCATGGGCTCCAGCAGTTTTAAATTCATCTTTTCAGGTAAGCCACCCACGTTGTGGTGAGATTTGATGGTTGCTGATGGCCCCTTAAAAGAAACAGATTCAATAACATCAGGATACAACGTACCTTGAGCCAGGAATGCATAATCCGCATCGTGTTTTACTTCTGCATCAAAAACTTCAATGAATGTGTTTCCGATTATTTTTCGTTTTTTTTCTGGATCGGTAACACCGGCTAAGCGATTCAAAAATAATTCAGAAGCATCCACACCTTTAACAGGTAAATCTAAATCGTTTTTAAATACTTCTAGAACGTTTGAGAATTCGTTTAACCGCAATAAACCATTATCAACGAATACACACTGAAGTTGTGCGCCAATGGCTTTGTGAATCAGAACAGCAGTTACGGTTGAATCAACCCCACCGGAAAGCCCACAAATAACTTTCGATGTCCCAACTTTTTCTTTAATCTCTTGAATTGTGTTTTCAATAAAGGATTGTGCGGTCCAATCACCTTTGCAGTTACAAATGGAGTATGCAAAATTTTTCAGAAGTTGTTTTCCATGTTGTGAATGAACTACTTCCGGATGGAATTGAACTCCATAAATTTCTTTTGAACGATGTTTCACTGCCGCAATAGGTGCATTTTCGGTATGTGCTGTAATGGTAAAAACAGAGGGTAATTCAACAATATGATCACCATGACTCATCCAAACTTGTGATTTATTCGGAATTCCTTGAAGCATTGCGTCATCAACATCAATAAGCAACTCTGCTCTTCCAAACTCTCGGCGATCAGCTTTGGCAACAGAGCCTTTTTTTTCAGTATGAGCAAGAATTTGAAGACCATAGCAAATACCTAAAATCGGTACGTTCCACTCCAAAAGTTCTTCGTTCAAGTAAGGGGCATCATGATCATACACACTTCTCGGCCCACCGGATAGTACAATTCCTTTTGGGAGGTGATTTTTAAATCGTTCTAAAGACTGATTAAACGGATAAATTTCACAATAAACATTGAATTCTCGTAATCGTCGAGCAATTAACTGAGTGTATTGGGAACCGAAATCTAATATTAGAATCCACTCCGGATGTTGCATAGTAAGTAAAAAAAAGGGTTAAAAAACAAAAGCGGTGGAGTTCAAACTGCACCGCTTAATCATTGGTTTAAAGCAAAAAGGTCACCGTTAGATGATATCTTGATATTCTTCAGAACTCATCAATGAGTCGAGCTCAGAAGGATTAGACATTTTCAATTTAATCATCCAACCTTCACCGTAACAATCTTTATTTACGAGTTCAGGGTCATCGGATAAGGCAGAGTTATGTTCTACAATGATACCAGACACTGGAGCAAAAAGCTCTGACACTGTTTTTACCGCTTCAACTGTACCAAAAACTTCATCTTTATTTACTTCAGTTTCAAGGTCGTGAAGTTCAACAAAAACAATATCTCCTAGTTCACCCTGAGCAAAATCAGTGATGCCAATGCTTACCGTTCCGTCGCCGTTATCGAGAACCCATTCATGTTCGCGTGTATATTTTAAATTGTTAGGATAACTCATAAGAAACCTTCGTGTTAAGCGGTTTGTACGATTTCTGGTTTAAAATTAAAACTTGTTTCTAAGTATTTGGTATCACAAGTTCCCTGAATGAAATTAGGATCATCCATAAGCTGAATGTGATAAGGAATGGTTGTTTTGATTCCTTCAATCACAAATTCTTGCAAAGCGCGTTTCATGC
>CAZIQX010000066.1:5117-13583 GCA_964541325.1 uncultured Chitinophagales bacterium
GGAGCACTCACAATGAGCTTACAAATCATCGAATCGTAATTGGGGGGAACGATATAACCTGAATAAACGTGAGTATCTACACGCACGCTGTGGCCTCCCGGCGGATGAAATACCGTAATCTTTCCGGCTGACGGACGGAAATTAAATTCCGGATCTTCAGCATTGATACGACATTCAATGGCATGACCTCGAATTTTTAACTCTTTTTTCTTAAGAGGTAATCCGTATGCAATCTCAATTTGATTTTTAATCAAATCGTAGTTGGTTACTTCCTCCGTTACCGGATGCTCCACTTGAATTCTAGTATTCATTTCCATGAAATAAAAATTCAAGTCTTTATCCACTAAAAATTCAATAGTTCCAGCGCCTTCATAATTAACAGCTTTTGCAGCTTTAATGGCGGCTTCACCCATTTTTTCACGCAATTCCGGACTTAAAACAGGAGAGGGCGCCTCTTCCAAAACTTTCTGATGTCGACGTTGTAAAGAACAATCTCGTTCACCTAGATGGATGATATTTCCATGTTGATCACCAAGTACTTGTATTTCAACGTGACGTGGCTTTACGATGAATTTTTCCATGTAAAGGTGTGGGTTGCTAAAAGCAGCTTCAGCCTCAGAACTCGCCGAGTCGTACATTTTTTTGAGGTCTTCTTCGCGCTCAACAACTCGCATACCTCTACCACCTCCACCAGCAGTTGCTTTAAGTAAAACTGGATAGCCAATTTCCTTTGCTATTGTCTTAGCTTGGTCAAAGCTTTTCAAAATACCATCTGAACCAGGAACAACAGGAACACCATGTTTAATCATGGTATCTTTAGCTGTTGCTTTATCGCCCATAGTTTCGATCATGTAAGGGGATGGGCCAATGAATTTGATATTATGTTCAGCGCAAATTCTTGAGAACTCTGCATTTTCAGATAAAAAACCATAGCCGGGGTGAATGGCTTCTGCATTTGTTATTTCAGCTGCAGCAAGAAGACGCTGAATTTTCAAATAACTTTCTCGTGATGGTGCAGGACCAATACAAACGGCTTCATCAGCAAACCGAACATGTAAACTGTTTGCATCAGCGGTTGAATAAACTGCAACAGTTTGAATTCCCATCTCCCGACAGGTGCGAATCACTCGCAGAGCAATTTCGCCTCGATTAGCAATCAGGATTTTATTAAACATTAGGAGGGATCAATTATAAATAAGGGTTGATCAAATTCTACGGGTTGAGCATTTTCAACCAAAATTTTCGTTATGGTGCCTGATTGCTCAGCAACCAATTCATTCATAATTTTCATGGCTTCAATGATACAAAGCGGGTCACCTTTAACTATGGTTTGCCCAACTTGAACAAATGGTGGAGCATCAGGAGATGGTTTTTGATAAAAAGTACCAACCATGGGAGATTTTATAACTATGCCTTTGGCTTCTTCTTTTGCCGGTTCACTAGGAGTTGCAACAGGTGCACTTGGAGTGGTAGCAGCTGTAGGAACGGCCTGTGGCTGTAATGCAGGGGTAGGCGCGGTCTGATAAATTACCTGAGCATCTTTAATATCTGCGGCTTTTTTTACTTTGATTTTGAAATCGCCTTCTTCAATCGAAACCTCGTTAACATCACTTTTTGAGATTAAATCAATAATGTTTTTAATCAACTTTAAATCCATAAATCCTCGGAATTAATTGTTTTTAACTCGTTCAATATAAGAACGTGAAGTAGTATCAACACGTAACATGTCACCTTCGTTGATAAACAAAGGTACGTTAATCACAGCACCGGATTCCAGTGTGGCAGGCTTTGAACCGCCCTGAGCAGTATCCCCTTTAACACCCGGGTCGGTTTGGGTAACTAAAAGTTCAACGTGCTGAGGAACTTCAGCAAATAAAATTTGATTTTCATCAGCATTGATAGCAATTGTTACTTCGCCACTTTCTTTTAAGAAATCACGTCCTGCAACTTTATCTTGCGATATCATTATTTGTTCGAATGTTTCTTTGTGCATAAAATGCATGAACTCACCGTCGTTATAAAGATATTGATAGGGGTGGCGTTCAACACGAACACTTTCTAATGTTTCACCGGTTTTAAAAGTTCTATCTAGTTGTTTTCCGTTTACAACACCTTTTACTTTCGTTCTAACAAAGGCGCCGCCCTTTCCGGGTTTAACATGTAAAAATTCGATGATGGTGTAGATATTCCCATCTAATATGATATTAAGACCGTTTCTGATATCTGAAGTTGTAACTTTTGCCATAAAAATTGTTAATTGTTAACTGAACAAAGAGTAAATAGTTTGGAAAAATACGATTCCGATAAGTAGTGGGCTTACATATTTCACCATAAAGGGCCATAATTTACCAAAAAAGGAGTTATCAACCTCACTATATCCGGAACGTATTTCTGCTAAAGCATTATTTGTTTTCCAAACATAGGCCAGAAATATTGAAATGAGTAATCCACCTAGTGGTAAGCCAATGTCGTTAAAAATCAGAGCGATTAGATCTATCAAGTTTAAATGGTATGAAATTACCAAACTCAATGTTAAAACAGCCGATCCAATTCCTATTGCTGCTTTTTTGCGTTTCCATTTGAATTCATCAATTACGTAGGATACAGGTACTTCCAAAAGCGAAATTGTTGATGTAAGAGCTGCCATACTTAGTAATAAGAAAAACAAAACTCCTGCTATTAATCCAATTCCAGCAGGCATACTGTGGAATAAATCCGGTAAAGCAGCAAAAACCAACGTTGTTGATGATAACAAAGCCCCGTTTTCATCGAAAATATTCACCCCATTATTTTGCGCTACAAACATAGCCGGAATAATAAGTAAACCGGCAAGGAATGCTATGGATAAATCAGATACTGTTACATAAAAAGCGGCTTCAGGTATGTTACTTTTCTTATTAAGGTAAGAACCATACGTAATCAAAGCTCCCATACCCAACGAAAGGGAGAAGAAAGCTTGCCCCATTGCTTTAAAAAACAATTCTACAGTGATTTTTGAGAAGTCAGGTTTTAAATAATAAACTAAGCCGTCCATCGCTCCATCACGGGTAAACACAAAACCAATCATTAAAATGAGAATAGCAAGTAATGCTGGCATCATAATTTTAGTCGCTTTTTCGATTCCCTCTGCAACGCCACCAGTTATTATGGCGATTGTCATTAACATGAAAAAAACCGAAAAAATGGCATTTTTATGACCATTTCCTAAATCACCAAAATAATTTTTTAATGATCCTTGGCCGGTAAAGTGAAAAATTTCTTCAAATACAAAACTGAATGTCCAACCAGCCACTACATTGTAGAATGCTAAAATCATGAAACCACAAACAATACCCCAGAAGCCAATCCATTTAAAATGAGGAGAGAAATTCATGGCTTTAAAAGCACCAACGGGATTTTTCCCTGTTTTTCGTCCGATAGTTAATTCGGCAACCATTATCGGGAAACCCACTAAAAAGCAGCATAGAATGTAAATCAGAATAAATGCTGCACCGCCATTATCGGCTACTTTTGATGGATACGCCCAGATATTACCCAATCCGATGGCTGAACCGGCGGCAGCCAATATAAAACCTAGTTTTGAACTCCAGTTTCCTCTGTTGTCCGACTTATTGATCTCCAATGTTAGACCTCTTTATTAGATTAGATTAACAGTGGCAGGAAGATATAGTAATTATGGATTATCAGCCAAAAAAACCATGACAACCAATCCCGAACTTGCGGCTAAGTTGTAATGCCTTGTTTTTCTTGACTCTTTGAAGCTGTATAAGGTTGAGTCGGCAAGAACAGTAAACTCTTTTTCAAATTTCAGTTCAATGGATTTATCCCGATGTGCATTTATCCAAACCTGATATTCGCAGTTCTTTCCTTGAAAATTTGTGTGTATTCGGTATCCAATTACGTGTGAATCATGCGTATGAAAAAAGTGCATGTTTTCTGGAGTGCATTTTCGAAACACCTCGTGGGTTTTCCGCATTTCGATAAGACTTTTATAGTACTTCAGCAACTCTTCATTTACTTCAATCTCATTAAAGTCGATGTAATTGGTGTCGTTATCTTTATTGTATGAATCGTGATCAATAAATCCGGTTTTTGGATCATTTACAGGGGATGGAGCAATTATTTTTGAACGTGCAAACTCTTGTCCTGCATGAATCATTGGAATTCCTTGAGAAACAAAAAGTAAAAAAGCAGCAAATTTTGATACCCGAAGTTCGGTTTCATTAAGACGGACAAATTCCTTTTTATTTCTAACGGGTTTGTTTGTTTTATCCGGATTGATGGACAATCGAATAAAATCACCTAAAGTGTATCCGTCGTGAGATTCTAAATAGTTAATCGATTTTGAGGCATCAGGAAATAAACCATTTGGCCTGTAAATCAAACTCCCTGAAAGATAATTCTCTACTGATTCTTTATTGGATAATTCATTTAAATGGCCAAATATGTAACCTAGTCTATGAATAGGTTCTATCCCTTTAATTCCATTTCGAAATTTGTCATTCCACGCAGCCCAACCTCTATTTCCAAACTCTGTGGGGGCGTAATTCACCGGCGACCAAGCTTCAGCGATTAAAATTACATGGGGATTGATTTTCCGAAGCTCGGTTTTGATGGCTTCAATTGTTTCCCAATCAATCAAACTTGCTAAATCGAACCGGAATCCATCTATGTGAAATTCAGTCATCCAGTATTTTAGGGAGTCAAGAATCAGATGTCGACTCATGGGCGATTCGGTCTTGAAATCATTCCCACAGCCTGAATGTGAGATAAAGTTAAAATGATTGTCTAATCTGAAATAGTGAGGTTTGTCTAAAAACTTGAGTGGATTTAAATCATAATTAGATACGTGGTTATAAACCACGTCTAAAATCACCGATATGTTTTCTTTATGAAGAGATTTTACTACTTGTTTTAGCTCAGTTCGAGCCTGTAAATCTTTGCCAATTACATCGAATAGCTCATTACTGGCAGTACTTGCATAACTCGTTTCCGGGCAAAAGAAAAAACTGGTCATGTATCCCCAATAATTTCGCCCGTAGAAATTCCATGTATTTAGAGAACCTTCCGATGTAGCTTCAAGATAAGAGGGTTCAATGTGTGCAAATTTTTGCAAGGGAAGAAATTCAATAGCATTTACACCTAGTTTTTTTACATAGTTAATGCCACCTTGAGAGGTAGGATCAATAAAACTCTTGTAAGAGCCTTTTGAATACGACCATGTACTGTCAGAGCCTGTTACATCCTTTAAATGCATCTCATAGATAATCAAATCTCTGATATCATTTGGTGTCACAAATGCATCTCCTTCCCAATCGAAGTGGTCTTCTGGAGCAATGTAACTAAGTGGAAACTGCAAATAATGATTTCTACTCACAATATGTTTCGACCATGGGTCGGCAATCAACTCATTGGTCAACTGAACCTGAGGTGGATTGTATTTTTTTATGGATAGTTTATATCCATAAAGCCAATGAGTAAGATTTTTATTGATCTGAATCCCCCAAACTCCATTACCAAAATGATTTAGAGGGATTACATGTTCCGTTTTACCTCCGTAGTTTTTGAGCAGATGAAGCTCAACACTATCTGCAATAGAAGTAAATACTTTGAATGTAGTAACCCCATCAAAAACGTGTGATCCAAACGGTACATGTTCTAAAGAATCAGGTATGATGATACTGTGTTTCAACGTGTTTAGTTTAAGAAATGGTGGTTCCCGGTTTATTGTCTGATTCTACTAGTTTAAGCGAACCATCAAATGCCTCTGAAAAAAGCACCATACCGTTACTTTCGTGACCTAGCATCATACGTGGCTTTAGATTCACCACAACCGGAACCTGTTTACCGATAAGTTCTTCAGGCTTAAAATATTCTGCTACACCTGATAAAATTTGACGCACTTCAAAACCCAAATCAATTTGAAGTTTTAGTAATTTTTTTGATTTAGGTACCGCTTCAGCTTCGAGGATTTTTCCCACACGTAAGTCGATTTTTGCAAAATCAGGAAATTCAATAGTCTCTTTAACAGCTGCAATCGTTACTGGATTCTGATCATGAACTTGTGGGGTTTCACTCGCTGTGGATTGATGTAACTTTGCCAATTGAGCATCAATTTTGTCATCATCTATTTTTGCAAACAGGATTTCACCTAACTCAACTGAGTGACCTACCGGTAGCAATTCTGATTTTACCTCGTTCCACTTACATAAATCAAAATGTAATTGATTTCTCAGGGTGCCCATTTTATTGGGCATAATTGGGTCGAAGTAAACAGATAAGGCTGCAACAAGTTGGCTGCACACATAAAGTGCAGTTGCACAGCGCTCAGGTTCCGTTTTCCGAGTTTTCCAGGGCTCTTGTTCGGTGAAATAACGATTTCCTAAACGCGCTAAGGCCATCGTTTCAAAAATGGCATCCTTAAATTGAAACTGCTCGAATTTTTGTGCAATTTTTTTGCCGGATAATTCAATTTCAGCCAATACCATTTTGTCTGAATCCGTCAGTTCTGCGACAGGGGCTGGGATTTTACCATCAAAATAGCGGGTCACAAAACTTATCGTTCTAAAAATGAAATTTCCTAAAATGTCGGCAAGTTCCGAGTTGTTTTTGAGTTGAAAATCTTTCCAGGAAAAATCGCCATCTTTAAGTTCAGGCATGGTTGAACCAAGTGCATAGCGTAATAAATCAGGCTCAAATGCTTCTAAGTATTCATGCAGCCAAACAGCCCAGCCTCTTGATGTGGAGAATTTGCGACCTTCCAAATTTAAAAACTCATTGGCCGGAACATTATCGGGAAGAATATAATCTCCGTGAGCGTGTAAAATGGCCGGAAACATGATACAATGGAATACGATGTTGTCTTTTCCAATAAAATGAAGGAGACGAGTTTCTTCGTTTTGCCAATAGGTTTTCCAAAGTTCAGGTTTACCTTTTAAAGCAGCCCATTCTTTGGTAGCAGAGATGTACCCAATCGGTGCATCAAGCCAAACGTAGAGAACTTTTCCTTCTGAGTTTGGCAAGGGAACTTTAACTCCCCAATTTAAATCACGTGTAATTGCTCTATCTGCCAAGCCCTGTGTTAACCACGATTTAACCTGACCTAACACATTTGATTTCCAGTCTGTTTTTTGATTAATCCAGGATTCAATAAAAGCTTGCTCATTTCCCAAAGGTAGGTACCAATGAGTGGTTTTTTTCAAGACCGGAGTTTCACCGGTTAAAGTACTTTTGGGATTTTTTAGTTCAGAAGGAGAAAGGGAAGAACCACACTTTTCACATTGGTCGCCATAGGCTTCTTCAAAACCGCAAACAGGACAAGTTCCTTTTACATAACGGTCGGGTAAGAACATTTGAGCTTTCTCATCATACAATTGCTCTTCTTCTTTTTGAGTAAAAATGCCTTTTTCATGCAATTTACTAAAGATATCTTGTGATGTTTGATGATGAACCGGACTCGAGGTTCTACCGTAGTAATTAAATGAAATCCCAAAATCCTCGAATGCCTTTTTGTTGATAGCATGATAGGTGTCAATAATGTCTTGAGGTTTTACACCTGCTTTTTCTGCTGCTATGGTAATGGCAACACCATGTTCGTCAGAACCGCAAATAAACACGATGTCCTCACCGACTAAGCGTTTGTAGCGGACATATAAATCAGATGGTAGATAAGCGCCTGCTAAATGACCTAAATGTAGTGGTCCATTGGCATAAGGAAGGGCTGCAGTAACTAAAGTGCGTTTAAACATGGGAACAAAAACAATTAATGGGGTTTATGAAAGCGTTCAAACAACGCGTAACATACAATTCCGAAAGATACAGATACATTGAATGAGTGTTTGTGACCAAATTGAGGAATCTCAACAATTTGATTACAATAATCTAACAGTGTTGCATCAACTCCGGATACTTCATTTCCAAAAATTAAGGCGTATTTTTGATTGGTTTGTACTGAAAAATGGTGTAATTGCACACTATTAGTTGTTTGTTCTACCCCTATGATTTGATAACCTTCAGTTTTTAACAATTCCAGTGTGTTCGTAGCATTATCCATGTATTCCCAGTCAACGAAGTCATCGGCCCCAAGTGCTGATTTCGAAATTTCCGGTCTAGGTGGAGTGGGAGTAATTCCACAAAGGAAAAGTTTTCTAACACCAAATGCATCGGCTGTTCTGAAAAATGACCCCACATTGTGCATGCTTCGTATATTATCCAAAACAATCACTAAATCATGGAAAAGATTGCTTTTGGTACGTGATTTGTTAACTGAAGCTATCTCTTTAGTACTAAGTTTTCGTACCTGGCTTTGATTCATATGCTTTTTATCATCGTATTTTTGAGTGTTTTGCTTATAGCACTGGGTTTAACTCAGTTGAGTATTCTATTTGCAAAGTCGCATAATATAAATGACCATCCCGACGAATTCAGAAAATTTCATCCCAATCCGACTCCATCTACAGGTGGTTT